>JANWKE010000141.1 GCA_025451535.1 Verrucomicrobiia bacterium | reverse complement strand
GTCGAACGCGCCCTCAGGAAGTTGGGAATCGCGATTGCAGCCAGGAGGCCGATAATGGCCACCACAATCATGATTTCCACCAGTGTGAAACCCGCTTTGCCGGACGTTTTGATTTTCATACTACTTTGCTTTTTATTTTACGCGGTGTGAACGACGCAACAGGCGGGTTGGGATGATTTCGGTTCTGGTTCACTTAATGCCTGCGGCAACCGCGTTGATTTCAAAGCATGAAAAATGCCGGAAGCCAATTATTGGTTGGATTGGGGCAAAACAAGGCCAGGCTGCTCAGGAAGCCAGTCTAGCTGTGGGACAGTTGACGTATACAGCCTTGACACCCCAATTTGTACTTTTGAACTGGTTACCATCCACCGGTTCGAATCTGGCGAAATTTCTCAGCCTGTTTAATGCTGCTTATTTGCCGGATCCAGGGTGAATGGAGACTCTTCGAGGTCGTCGGCCCGGCGATTTTCCTCGTGGAAATACTTTACGAGCCGGATGATTCCAAAAACGACAAGCCCCAAGGCAATCACGAGCGCGATCCCTATCGCAACGGTTGGTGAAGTAATCATTGCTGCAAAGTTCCAGGTTAATCTTTATTGGTCGGTGCCTCTCTAGCTGGTTCTTTGCCACTTTTGAAGTGTTGGTCTTAAATTCCGTTAAACTTGGCCGTGGTCTTCCTTATGATCGAGCGCGGGACCAACCGGGCGAGGAAAATCAGCAACTGATTCTGCAAACCCGGAACCGCCACCACCTTTCCCTGCCGGAATGCACGAAGACCGTGGAGCGCAACGGCCTCCGCCGACATTCGGAGCATCCTGATCTTGCGTTCGGCCTTGTCGATGTGCGCCGCCTGGCCGAAGTTTGTAATCGTGGGTCCCGGGCACGAAACCGTTACCATTACGTTGGTGCCGGCCAGTTCCACGGCCAGCGCTTCGGTGAAGGAAAGGACACAGGCTTTGGTGGCGTAGTAGACGGCCATTCCCGGACCCGGTAAAAATCCCGCGACGGAGGCGACATTCAGAATCCCGCCGCGCCGACGCTGGACCATGCCGGGCAGAAACAATCCTGTCAGTTGTATCAACGCCGTGATGTTCACCTGGAGCATTTCAAGTTGGCGTTGAAGCGGCAACCCGGCGAATAATCCCCACGCGCCGAAGCCGGCGTTATTTACCAGGACATCCAGCGTGATTCCCCTGCCCTGCAATTCCTGGAAGATGCGCTCCGGAGTTTCGGGCCGGGAAAGGTCAGCGGTCAAAATAAAGCTTTCCACCTTGTGCGTGCGGTGTAATTCGTCGGCGAGTGATTGCAACGCCTCCGTATTACGGCCGGTCAGCACCAGGCGTGAACCCTCGGCCGCAAAACATTTTGCCAGTTCCCGACCGATGCCCGACGAAGCGCCCGTGACCAGGACTGTTTCGCTGTTCGCGCCGCTCATATTGCGTTGAGGGTTCTATTGGTTTTCCCAGCCGAAGCGTTTGGTGATGGGCCAATAGACAAAAAAAGATTTGCCGATAACGTGGTCGCTGGAGAAATCACCCCAATAACGCGAGTCGGAGCTGTTGAAGGTATTATCGCCCATGACAAAATAATGATTGGTCTCCACCGGGAAGCTCTCGCCCGGGGCCAGCGCCTCTAACATGCCGTGTCCATAATAGTGGTCGGGCCGATATGCCAGTTTCTTTTGGCCCAGACGAACGTCGGCAAAGGCATACAAATTGGCAAAATGAGGGGTCGAGGCGGACAGCGGCTGTCCGTCCACGACCAGATGTCCGACCGGAACTGTTCCCATTCGCGGCACGTTCTCCACCTCATAGTCTTGTTTGAGAGACAAGGTTTCACCGCCCAGTCCGACCAGGCGTTTAATGTAAAAAGTGTTCTGCTGATCGGGAGGCAGGCGAGCGATGTCGTGGGTGTCAAAAACCACAATCTCGCCACGCCGGGGCTGGCGGAAATTATAAGTCAGCCGGTCCACAAACAAATGGTCGCCGGCATGGACACGAAGTTTAATCACATCCTCGCCCTTGTGAAAAACGCGTCCCTTAAGCAGGTTGATATTCTCGCCGTCACGCAAGGGGTAGTAAAAACCGGCGCGCACTTCCAGGAGTTCTTCGCCGTAATCCGGTGGAAACCAGATGGTGTACCACGTGCCGCCAAATTCGATATGCTGGTAGATGGAAAAGAACGCCGGCGGCCAGGGTTTGTCAATCTGGTCCACCACGCCATCAGCCGGGGCGACAAAATGGACATAGGAAATACCGCGGAACCAGTTCAGGATGCGTTCCTGGATCGGCGGGATTTTAACGGCTGCTTGCCGCTTCAACTGGTCGTCGATCCCAGCCTGGATTTTGGCCCTGTCCAACAAGCCTGCGCCGATATCATTAAAAACCGGACCGAAATCCGGCGTGGAGGTCACACCGTAAAGCGTCGGCTGCATCGAACCGGTGGGAATCTTGAACGGCTGGATGAAAAACGTGCGAATGCCCATCGCCACGGCGATGGCCACCAGCAACACTTCCACGTTCTCGCGCCAGGCGGCATTGGGATACGGCTTCAGCCATTTGTTGGCGGCGAACTCGAGCTCCTCCATCTTGATCCGGATCCGGCCCTGGTTGGGCTTCGCTTCGTCAATCTCGGCCTGCAACGCATTCATGGCGAGGGTCACCGCGCCAAGCGCCTGGGGCGAAAGCAGGTCGCGCTGCGCACAAAACCAGCGATGGACGTGTTTGCGCATCGCGACCGCCTCGCGAATCGTTTTGGAAAACAGCCAGCGAATCATAAAATGTATCGGGCGACGAGTGTCGAGTGTTGAAGACAAAAAAACAAGCATTCGTGCAACACAATCCCCAGCCCTCCTCTTTCGACTCTCGACCCTCGACTCTCGTTCATGCCTTCAGCACCTCGATGAAGGCCTCTTGAGGAATGTTGACATTCCCGATGGATTTCATCCGTTTTTTGCCTTCCTTCTGCTTTTCCAGCAGCTTGCGTTTGCGCGAGACGTCGCCGCCGTAGCATTTCGCCGTCACGTCCTTGCGGAAGGCGCTGACGTGCTCCGACGCGACGATTTTTCCCCCGATCGCTGCCTGAATCTTCACCTGATACTGCTGGCGCGGGATGACTTGCTTGAGCTTTTCCGCCAGCGTCCGTCCCCTGCCCTCTGCTTTCGTGCGGTGCACGATGCTCGAAAATGCGTCCATGGGCTCGCCGTTCACCAGCATGTCCAGCTTCACCATGTCGCTTTCCAGATAACCCGCGTGCTCGTAATCCATCGAACCGTAACCGCGCGTCATGCTTTTGATGCGGTCATGGAAATCAATCAGGATTTCGTTCAGCGGAATCATGGCGGTCAGCATCACCCGCTTGGCATCGAGCGTCTCCGTGTGGTCCAACGAACCGCGCTTCTCGGAGATCAACGCCATCATGTCGCCGATGCTCTCGTTCGGGCAGATGACGAACGCCTTGACCATCGGCTCCTCGATTTTCCCGATGAACGTCACCTCTGGCAGGAACGCCGGATTGTCCACTTCCTTGTGCGTGCCGTCGGTAAGGGTGACGTGATAAATCACGCTCGGGTACGTCGCGATGATGTCCATGTTATATTCGCGGCGCAGCCGTTCCTGCACGATTTCCATGTGCAGCAGGCCGAGAAAGCCGCAACGGAAACCAAATCCCAGCGCCACGCTCGTCTCCGCCTGGTACACAAACGCCGAGTCGTTCAACTTCAATTTTCCCATGGAAGATTTCAGGTGCTCGTAGTCGGCCGTGTTGATGGGATAAATTCCACTGAACACCATCGGATGGATTTCCTTGAAGCCGGCCAGCGGCGGTGCCGGATTCCGCGCGTCGGTAATCGTGTCGCCCATTTTCACTTCCTGCGGGCTTTTGATGTTTGCCGTCATGTAGCCCGTCTCGCCCAATTCAAGTTTATCGCGGACATAAGGTTTCGGGTTAAAACTGCCGACCTCCTTGACCTCCACATTTTTGCCGGAATGAAACAACTTTACCTGCTGCCCGGCCCTTAACTCGCCGTTGAACACGCGCACGTGGGTGACGACGCCCTTGTAAGTGTCAAAGTACGAATCGAATCCGAGCGCCTGCAAACTTCTCTGCCCCGTCGGTTTGGGCGGCGGAATGCGCGCTACAATCGCCTCCAGGATTTCGTCGATGCCAATTCCTTCCTTGGCGCTGGCCGGAATCGCCGTTTCCCCGGGAATCGCCAGAATTTCTTCCAGTTGCTGGCGCGCCTGCGCGACGTTCGCATGCGGCAAATCAATCTTGTTGATGACCGGGATGATTTCGAGGTTCTGCTTCATCGCCAGATGCACATTGGCGACCGTTTGCGCCTCCACACCTTGCGCCGCGTCCACGACCAGCAACGCGCCTTCACACGCGCTCAGGCTGCGCGAGACTTCGTACGAAAAATCCACGTGACCCGGCGTATCAATCAGGTTCAACTCATAGGTCTCGCCATTTTTGGCCGTGTACAGCATCGTGACCGGATGCGCCTTGATAGTGATGCCGCGCTCCTTTTCCAGGTCCATCGAGTCGAGCAACTGGTCCTCCATGTCGCGCGTTGAAATCGTGCCCGTGCGGTGCAAAAGCCGGTCCGAGAGCGTCGTCTTCCCATGGTCAATATGGGCGATGATGCTGAAATTTCTGATATGCGCTGCGTCCATCCCGTTTCTTAAATCTTAATCTTAATCGTAATCCTAGTCCCCTGCCCGGTCGCGAAGGGAATCCGAGTGGGCCAGCATAACCGGAAAACGTTTGAAGAAAAGGAAATTTGCCGGCATCTCAACCATGGATGGACACATACGAACACGGATTCATCAGGCCAGTGCGCTTATCCGCAACGCTCAACCCTCAACGTTCGATGTCTTCATCACGGATGCGGTTGTCCGGCCATCTGCCAGGCCTTGATCGCGGCCAGCGGATGGATCAACATGATGACGTTAAGCGTCAGGTTGTCGCGGACCCACAAGGCGCAGCCGATTTCCATCACGATAATCGCTGCGACGGTGACCTTCGTCGGGACCCGGGAGGCGAACCAAAAGCCGAGCGCCATCATCAGAATGTCGCTCAAAGAATTGAGAACGCTGTCGCCGGCATAGCCGAGGGCGATCGTGGCCTCGCGATAGCGATGGATGATGAGCGGGGAATTCTCGAGCAGTTCCCAGCCTGCCTCCACCGCCAGGGCCATAAGAAACCGGTAACGGACGGTCAGCTTGCGCGCCACCAGCCATAAGAAACCGTAGAACAACATCCCATGCACGAGATGCGAAAATGAATAAGGATCGGCTACGCGTTGCGAGTTTTCACCGCTCCAGATATCGCCTTCCCACAGGCCGAATCTGCCATCCGGGCCCAGCGGGAGCCGTCCCATCCATAATTCAATGCCACCCGTCATCGCCAGTACCGCAATAAAAATGGCGAGAATCCAACGGTAGCGCTTCAGAAAATCCATAGATTTAAAAATGCCTTTGAAGTTTTCCCGCGCCGCCGACCGTATGCCCGGGCCTCATTCTTGTCCAACAGAATCCGGCAGCGGTAAATTCTATGCTTCTGATTTTGGTTTGAGGGCTGCCGCCGGCACGGGTTTGCGCTGACGCCAATAGTTGACCAGCCGATATCCGAGCAGGATGGCCAGCACCGCCGCAAACACCAGCGGCAGGCGCACGTCCGCCTTTACCTGCATGTAAAAATGAATCACCCCGGCGATGGCGGCCACGTAAGCCAGGCGATGTAATGCCCGCCAGCGTTTGCCGCCCAGCCGCTTGATCATCCCGTTCGTTGAAGTGACGGCCAGCGGAATCATGGCAATCAGTGCGGTGCTGCCCAGAATCAGATATTTGCGTTTAAGCATTTCCGTGAGCGTGCTGGCAACACTGAACGCACGGTCCAGGCTGAAAAAACACAGGAAATGCAAACATCCGTAAAAAAAGGCGTAAAGCCCGAGCATCCGGCGAAATTGAATCAGCCAATTCAACCCCGTGATTTTGCGCATTGGAGTTACGGCCATCGTCAGCGTCAAAAAAATCAGCGTCATCATGCCGGTGGTGAGGATGAGGAAATTCTGCGGATTCGCACCGAGTTTGTTATGCGATTGATCCCAGACCAGCAGCGCCAGCGGCACCGCGCCGTTGACCAGAATCAGCAATTTTATAAAACGGATGTCGTTTTCTTTCATTCCGATTGGGACAGGCGGCAAGTGACAGGTGACAGAAATACCACATTCAGCGCGCGCCAAATCTTCATGTCACTTGTCACACGTCACTTGTCACGTCAAAAGTTTTTGCGCAAATCCATGCCGGCATACAGATGGCCGACCTCTGCCTCGTAGCCGTTGAACATCAGCGTCGGGCGCCGCCCAAATTCACCGATGCGCTGCTCCGTCGCCTGGCTCCAGCGCGGGTGGTCCACGTGCGGATTTACGTTGGCGTAGAAACCGTACTCGTTCGGCGCATACGCGCTCCAGGTCGTATGCGGCGGGTCCGCCACCAGGTTGATTTTGACGATGGATTTGATTCCCTTGAAACCATATTTCCACGGCACGACCAGCCGAATGGGGGCGCCATCCTGCGGTGGCAACGCGCGGCCATAAATCCCGCTGGCCAGGATCGCCAGTGGATGCATGGCTTCGTCCATTCTCAATCCTTCCACGTACGGCCAATCCAGCACGTCGCTTCGCTGCCCCGGCATGCGTTTGGGGTCCAGCAACGTCTGGAAAGCCACATACTTCGCACTGCTCAGCGGCTCGACGAGATTCAGCACCTTGGACAGCGAAAAGCCCGCCCACGGAATCACCATGGACCACGCCTCAACGCAGCGCATCCGGTAAATCCGCTCCTCCGGCGGACTGATTTTTAACAAATCGTCGAGGTCGAAAACCCTGGGCTTGTTCACCAAACCCTCGACCGATACCTGCCAGCCTTTGGTATCGAAACCGGCGGCGGCCGGCGCCACGCCTTCCTTGTCGGTCGAGAACTCGTAAAAATTATTATAATGCGTGATGTCCTGAAGCGAGGTCTCCGGCTCATTCACGCGAAAGCCTGCGGCTTCCTCTGCCGCCGTCGGGGTGACGAGTCCCTGGATCGCAGGCGTATTCACCTTGCCGCTGCCAACAGGATTGAGCTGCCGATAAGCCACGCCCGTGGCCACGGCACTGGCCGCGAGAATGCCCGCCCGGAGGAACGTCCGCCGATTGAAGTAAACGGCGGCCGGCGTTACCTCGCGCTCGGATATTTTGTTTGGATCTTTCAACGGAATGGCTATGACCTGAACTACGCAGGCAGATTAGCACACCTCCTCAAAGGGCACAAACTTGAAGAAACGGAAAGTTACCGGACAACTCAAACCTGGCTGCCCTGGTTGATGATGGCCGTGGCTCTCGCTTCATCATCTGTATGAACGAATATTTCAATCATTGGAGCCGTTCCAGAATAACCACCAAAAAGCGCGGTGACCGGTAACATTTGGCGTATTGCAGAATCATCCCGGGCGACTTCGAACCGGATATTTTCCCTGTCGAACCGTTTCAAGAGCGTCTCAGCGTCCGCAACCGGAAATTTCCCCAAACTGTGGAACGCCGAATCTGCCTCTGCCAAAGCCTCCGGTTCCGGCAGCAGTGATTTGTCGAAGAATGGCTGTTGTGGTCCGGTTATTGGTTTCGTCCCGGTGTCGGTGGCAATGAACTCGGCGCACCATAGACCGGTTGTCTGCGGAATGGTTATACCCCATCCATCCGGCAATGAGATGCGTGTCGGCTTGATGAGCCAAAATCCCTGCACACGGTTTCCATCCAAAAAGGTTCCCCGGTAGGAGATGGGCGGCGAAGGCAACTCATTCTCGCAAGCATGGCCGTGCTCCATGAAATATTCACGAAATGTCACCTTGCTTCCGTCCGGCCCGGCGATATAACCGATCGGCATCTGTTTGGTGAATTCAATCGTCGGCCATTCCAAAAAGCCGTCAACCTTTCCAATTCCGGGCATTCCCATGGGTGAATCCTCGGTGACCGTGCCGGCAAAATGTCCCAGCCATCCTTGTTTTAGCGTAAGCGTGAACGGAACAACTTTCTCGCCGAGTGCGCCCTTGTTCTCGTAGCCGTAAGCGCCGCGCCAGACGCCGCTGACTTTTCCGCGCTCCGTCGGTTCCACCCGGCCTCCGACGACGTTCAGCAACGGCTCCTGATCAATGGCACAGGTTGTTGCGGCATCGGGATATTCTCTCCCGCAATAGGAGCATCTTTTCATGCAGAGTGTTTTGAAATTCGTCGTTGCGGGCGTCCACGCATCATTCCGTTTTGCCCTGGGCTTTTTCGATGGCCGCCCGGATTTCCGGCGGCAGCTCATCCAGGGAATGATAAATGCGTTCGTTGCCCGAAGCGTCCTTGATTTTGAAGATGGAGATGTTCTTTTTGATGAACGTGCGCGACGTGGTCGTGCTCCCGAGCGGTAATGTCTCTGTGAGGGACGCGGAACCGCCCTTTTCGCTCATGGCCTCCGCTTCCAGTTTTTCAATCTCCGCCCGCATTTCCGGTGGCACCTCATCCAAAGAATGATACTCATGTTTCACGCCGTCCCCGTCTGTCGTCCGGATGTCAATTGTCTTCTTGATGGTAATCAGAGGGCGTCGGGGCGCGCCTGGCACTTGAACGTGAAACCATGATAGAAACTTCCGCCACAGGCCGGGCGGTTCGAGACGGGCAAAACATTTCGGACAAAACTGATCGGTTACGGCGACAACGTTGCCGCAGGCGGGGCAAGCCATGGTCTTGCACAGGTCCACGCCGCAACCATAATCGGGATGCCCGTAAAGAAAAGTAAATTCCCCTGCCCCTCCCAACTCAAACGGCATTTCTAACTCCTCCGGACGATTACCGTGTTACCCGTATCCAACCCGAACCGCTTGGCGGCCGAACCGCCGTTGACCGCAATTTCCAAAAAGCCGCTCGAACCAATCACGGCCACCGGCGAGTTGGCAGGTACGGCGCCATAAAACGGCGCCAAAACACAACGCACCTTGCGTTTGCCAGTCACCTCACACGGGCCTTGCACTTCGCCGGCTATAAGCTCCGTTCCTATGTTCGTAATCGCGTTGCCAAAACGATCGATATAGATAATTTCGCCGTGAACCTCACCACGTTGTTCCATCGGTTTCGGCCAGGGAAGACGGACGAAATCCTTTAACTCTTTACCGAGCTGTTTCAACGGCAAGCCGCGGCTCAGATGCGCTGCCACCGGCGCAAAAACGTCGCGCCCATGGAAAGTCCGGCTGATGGTTTTAAGGAAATGCTTCGGATTCTCCAATTGCCGGATGGCCTTGATTCTCTCTCGCGCCAGCGCCCACGAAAGCACGCCGTTGTCCGGGCCGACGAAAAAGTAATCCGTGGTGTGCACCGCAATCACCCGGCGTTGACTGCCCACTCCGGGATCAACCACCGCCACGTGTACGCTGCCTTTGGGAAAATACCGGCAACCGGCCATCAAAGCGAACGCCCCGGCGCGGATGTCTCCCGGCGAAATCTCGTGCGTGAGGTCCACGATGGCCGCGCGCGGGTTGATGCCGAGCAGGACGCCCTTCATCGTGCCGACAAACCAGTCGCGCGTGCCGAAGTCCGTCGTCAGTGTGATTATATGCACGCGAATACACTACCTTGAACCGCGCCCGGTTGGAATACTGAAGGAGTGTTCTGGTTAGATGGCTCGACAGTATTTGGAATTCGGGCTATGATTTTTAACATGAGATCTTATCCCCTTTTTGCACCGCCCGGCAACGTACCGGAAAAGAATCGTCAGGCGGCCTCACCTCATGCAGACCAACCGGAAAACTGGCAACTATGACCAAAGCCGAGGACATATTCCAGTTGGCGCAGGAAGACGCTGACGCCTATCGCATGTTTGCCCTGAGACGGGCTGGTGCCGCCACACCGTTTGTCAATGAAGTCGTCAATCACTTGAAGTTTCTCGTGGGCCAGAAATTCGGCGTTGGAATCGTCAATCAATCCCTGAACCAGGCCAGTCGTCAAACTGTGGATTTTTGGCTGGAGGACGAGCATACCATCATGGAAATGGAGTTTAATATCCTGAGCACACCGCCGGTGCTGGAAAAGGAGATTTTCAAGACGTTGCTGGCTAAAGACGCCGGCAAGGATGTGCGGCAGCTCATTCTGATTGGAGATCCCGGCGCGGCGGAGCTGTTGAAAGCCCCCACGACGACGGCGATTATAAATTGGGTCGCGCGACACCATCAAATTCGAGTGCAAGTTTGGGAATTGAAAGACAACAACGAACGGTGATGCCCAATGCCGGTCGTTTAACAATTTCATCTATCACCCGCCTGCCATTTGATTAACCGGCATCTTCATGGCCGCCGACGTGAGTCGGCTTCAATCCCACTCGGAAATAATGAGCGGACTGAGCGTCTGCGGCAGCACCATTTACCCGCTGATTCAGCTTCTAAAGGAGCTTGGGGGCAATTCCGGTTTTCTACAACGACGCGAGCCCTGACAGGCTTTGAAGTCTGCATTTATCCGTGTCCTGCCTCTGCGTCCTGGCGGTGAATCAGCCTTTCCACGCCGCCATTAGTGATCATGGGTAATTGCCCGCATTTCAGTCTCGAGCTGCTGTCGCAACGATTCACGGCTGGCAGCCGAACTTTCGCGCGGCACAGACAGCGTCCGGCCAATCGTAATTTCGCAGCGAGAAAATGGCATCGGGATTTGAAACCGGTCCCAGCTTTTCAATTGGACTTTCCAGTTCACATGATATGACACCGGGACCGTCGGCAGTCCGGTCACTTGTGCCAGGGCCAGTGCTCCGTCCTGTACGATGTAGCATGGCCCGCGTGGTCCATCGGGCGTAATGGCAATGTCGTAACCGCGTTCCGTCCAGGTCGCCAGTTCAAGCAATGCCTGCGGCCCGCGCCGGCTGCTGGACCCGCGAACCGTTTGGACACCGAATCGCCCGAGGATGGCCGCCAGGAATGCCCCATCCCGGCTGGCGCTGACCAGTCCGGCCAGTCCGGCCGTCTGATGATGACGGAGTCCCAGAACGGAATGTAATTTCATTGAAAGCGCGAGGCGGTTGTGCCAGGTGCAATATATGACCTGACGAATGTCCTTGCGCGTCATGAATCCGTGGGGATCGTTAACACGATGGCGGATGGTCAGGGAAACCACTTTGACGACGATCCAAATTACCCGTGCGCCAAGAAGTTGATGCCATTTCGGCGTTTGTGGCACAACCCGGCCTCCGGTTTTGCGGGCGGGTTGTTTGCCGGTCTCGGCGCGAAGTGCCGTTATCCTTTGATCAAAACGGCCTTGGCCTGAACTCGCATGTTCTGAGTCGCTCACGCAATTCACTCAGAACCCTGGTAAATCCGCGTAAATGGATGGCATGGTTGAGTTTAGTCAAACCGCCGGCCGATGTAAAGGAATTAAAGGCAATTATGTTTAATATTAAATTCCTGACAACCTATGGCAAGCGAAGAGGCGCTGTTGGCGTGAAGAAAAATGCCACCGCGTAATGCAATGGACCTTGCTGTTCCTTAATGAGTATTTGTCAACCTCCGGCCACCGGTTTTTTAAGCCATAAAAGGCTTTGCTTTTACGGTTTTAACCAGAACGGCCTTGTTCCTTTTCAGAAATTTCTCAATGGTGCTTCGGCCGCCAACGGAGTTGGGAATTCTGACGGCGTTGGGCTTGGACAGTTTGTAATGCACCAGCCATTTGCCGATGAGGCCCACCTGGAAATTCAATCCGGTCACCCGCCAGATTTGACCGGTTTCCAGTGGTTGCGACCGAATCCGACGTACGGGCTTGGTTTTGCTCATTTCAGAGTCTGCACTGGAACCCCTGCCTGAACCAGCTAAATCGGACGCAATCTCGCCGCCCAGAAATATCGGCGACCAAATCAGCTGGATAGTTATTGTGGTGCCGCAGGCGTGACCATTCGTGCCATTCGCGTCAAACTTCTGCGTCGTGGCGCTTCAGATTATTTGTCCGACTCCCTCACCCGGGCGAGGGCAAAACCATCATAACCTTTGCTGCCGACAGTTTGGACGACCGCGGCGTCCACGCGTTTTTCGGCAGCCAGGGCGTCAAAGAAATGGCGCATTCCCTGGACCCTCGGATCGTCACTGGCTGCGTCAACCACCGCGCCGTTGCGCACCACGTTGTCCACCATAATGAGACTGCCCGGCCGCGACAGCTTGAGCGACCACGCGAAGTAATCGGCTGTGCTCGGCTTGTCGGCGTCTATGAAAATCAAGTCAAACGGCCCGCGGCCTTCGGCAGCGAGTTGAGGCAACGTGTCGAGTGCCCGGCCTACACGCAGTTCGACGACGTCGCCCAGTCCCGCGCGGGCGATGTTGGCGCGGGCGACTTCGGCGTGTTTCGAGTCAAACTCCAGCGTGATCAACCTCCCGTCCACCGGCAGGGCACGCGCCAGCCAGATGGCGCTGTAGCCGCCCAGCGTTCCAATTTCCAGAATGTTCCGTGCCCGTTGAATCCGCGCCAGCAACTGCAACAGCTTGCCCTGGGCCGGTGAAACGTTGATGGACGGCAGACCGGCAGCGGTGCTGGCCGCGAGCGCCGCGGCCAGGACGGCATCGGACGGCTCAAACAAATCGGTGAGGTAACGGTCAACCGCGGCCCATGTTTCCGGATTCATAAACCGCGCGCAAGATGGCGGAGGTTTGGACCATTGGGAAACCAAAAAGAGGCCATCCTCGTAGCAGCCAACATGAGTAATGAAGAAAAGTTGGTTTTACAACCTCCCTCATCCCGGCCCCCCAGGGAGAGGGAGAATCATTGGTCGGCCCCATCAAAAATTCGCGAAACTGGATTTGTCGGGCAATCAACCGAATCATAGAACCGTGATTACCGAAATCCTCTCCCGGGGGAAAGGATACAGGTGAGGGCGGACGTAAAAAAGCAATTTCCAAATCCTGGCATTCGACAGATTCGGCCGCTAAACTTTCGGTTCGCCGTTTAGAACAGTGTCGGCTTGTTGCCGGTCGAAGGCCTTCTCCCAGCGCGCGACGACAATGGTTGCAATCCCGTTGCCGATGAGATTTGTGACCGCCCGGGCGGAATTGACGAAGCGGTCAATGCCCACCAGCAACACCAGGCCGGCCACGGGGATTTTGTTCATCGAAGCCAGCGTGGCGGCCAGCGCGATGAACCCGGCGCCCGCAACTCCCGCCGAGCCCTTGGATGTGAACAGGCAAACCGCCAGGATCGTCAACTGCTCGCCCAACGTCAGCGGCGTGTTGGTGGCTTGCGCAATGAAGATCGCCCCCATGGTCAGATAAATCGACGTACCGTCGGCGTTGAAGGTGTAGCCGGCCGGCAACACCAACCCCACGACCGGCCGGGCGCAGCCCAGTTGCTCCAGCTTGACCATCATCCGCGGGAGCACTGCTTCCGTCGAAGCGGTGGCGAAGGTGATCAGGATTTCGTCCTTGATGTAGTTCAGGAATTTCCAGAGCGGGACGCGGTTCAACCGGCTGATGGTGCCGAGAACCAAAAGGATAAATATCAGGCTGGTCAGATAAACATCGCCAATCAATTTGCCAAAGGAACCCAGGGTGCCGACGCCGTATTTCCCGATGGTGAAGGCCATGGCCCCCAACGCAGCCAGCGGCGCCAGGCGCATGATGAAACGCACGATGCCGAACAAACCCTGCAGGATGGAGTCAATCACATCTACGATCGCTTTTCCCCGGTCGGCAAGCTGCGCCAACGCCAGGCCGAACAACACGGAGAACAAAATAATTTGCAGCATGTTGCCTTCCACAAACGCGTCCGCAACGCTGGACGGAATGATGTTCATGATGAAACTGGCAACACCTTGCTGTTGAGCCGCCGTGGTGTAGGTGGTGATTGCTTGCGTGTCCAGCAAGGCAGGATCCATATTCATCCCCGCGCCGGGCTTCAGCACATTCACCACCACCAGCCCGATGGCGAGTGCCAGGGTTGAAACAATTTCAAAATAAATCAGCGCTTTAATACCAACCCGGCCGACCTCCTTCAGGCTGCCCATCTTCGCAATGCCGACGACAATCGTCCCGAAGATGATTGGGGCGAGCAACATCTTGATAAGTTTGATAAAACCGTCGCCGAGCGGCTTGAGCGATTCGCCGAGAGCAGGATGGCAATAGCCGATGGCAACGCCGAACAAAGCGCCCAGGATCACCTGGAAATACAGGTGGCTGAACAGGGTTATAATCCGGCTTTTCACTTTGTCCAGGAACGCCCGCAACGGGTTTAACTGCTGAGCGATTTCATCAGAGCAAACAGGTCGGCTTTGGTTTCGAACCCGATACCCGGAACATCCGGCAGGCCGACGTATCCGTTTTCGACGGCGATGCCATCCGCAAAACCGCCGAACGGTTGAAAAACACCCGGATAAGATTCGTTGCCCCCCAGATGCAGTCCGGCGGCGATGTTGAGCGACATCTGGTGGCCGCCGTGCGGCACAAGCCGGCGCGTGGACCAGCCCTGCTGCTTCAGCACCTCCAAAGTGCGCAGGTATTCGACCAGGCCGTAGGACAGCGCGCAGTCAAATTGCAGCCAGTCGCGCTCCGGATTCATACCTCCGTAACAGAGCAAATTGCGGGCGTCCTGGTGCGAAAAAAGATTTTCGCCTGTGGCCATCGGCAGCGGATAATGTCTGGAAAGCCCGGCTTGCAGGGCGTAGTCCAGCGGGTCGCCCGCCTCTTCATACCAAAACAGCCCGTACGGTTTCAGCGCTTCGCCATAGGTGATGGCTGTGTCGAGATTGAAGCGGCCATTGGCATCCACCGCCAGGTATTTGCCGTCACCGACCACTTCGAGTACGGCCTCGATGCGGCGGATGTCTTCCGCCAGTGGCACGCCGCCGATTTTCATTTTCACTACCCGATAGCCGCGGTCACGGTAGCCCTTCATTTCGTTCTTCAGGGCCGTGAGATCCTTTCCCGGATAATAGTAACCCCCGGCGGCATAGACCCAGACTTTGTCGTCGGCCTGGCCTCCGCGATAACGGTCGGCAAGCAGGCGATACAGCGGTTTCCCCGCGATCTTGGCGACAGCATCCCATACCGCCATGTCCATGGTGCCCACCGCCACCGAACGCTCGCCATGTCCGCCCGGTTTTTCATTTTTCATCAGCGTCTCCCAGATGCGGAACGGGTCCAGATTCGCTCCCGTCTCATCCACCAGGGTCTTCGGGTCAGCCGACCTCAGGCGAGGAAAGAACCGCTCGCGCATCAATGAACCCTGCCCGTAACGTCCGTTGGAATTGAATCCATATCCCACGACCGGCTTCCCCTCGCGCGTGACATCGGTGATCAACGCCACCACCGAACAGGTCATTTTGGAAAAGTCGATGTACGCATTGGTAATGGCTGAGGCCATTGAGACTGTCTTTTCCCGGATTTCCACAATTCGCATACGGCATCCTTCGGCAGTAATTTCAGGTGACGCGCGACCAAGCTATACCCTCGCCGTTTAACTTCCAGACCAAATTGCAAATCGATCCCCGGACCGGGGACACCGGCAAAAGCAAAAAAATCCAACCGCGGGTGGACGCGAATAAACGCAGATGTTTGCTTAACAACCTCCCTCAAAGCCGGCCGTCTAACCCGGGAAACGGAAAATCGGTTTCTGGCTCACAGGATAATCACTGGATAATCCGTGACTGCATTTTGCCGACAGTCAAACAAAGCCCGTAAGACGTTGAACGGTCAGGCCGCGGGAGCGGTTTCTTTGAGGGCCGAGTGGACGGTGGCCATCAGCTCATCCATGTTGAGCGGTTTGTGAAAGTAGGCCGTCGCTCCCGCCGCCAGACAACGGTCCTGGTATTTCGCCGGATCCGTGCCCGAGATAATGATGACCGGAACGTCGTTGGCCCCGCTCATCATATTGTGAAGCCAGCGCATGATGGCGAAGCCATCCCACGACATGCCGCCCTCCGTGAGGTCGGGCGGGAACAGGATGTCGAGTAAAATCAAATCCGGCTTCTCCTTGTGGATGGCACTGACCGCGGCTGAACCGTCCTTGGCGCTCACCACCTCGTAACCGCTGGCTTTGAGCTTCATCTCCACCACCTTCCGGATGACCAGGTTGTCATCCACCACCAGAATCTTCTTCGGTTGAGGAACCGTTTGTTGATTTGTCATAAACTTATCGGCTTATCTATCAGAATGAAGCACTTAGGTTGCCAGAACAGCCATTCAACTTCATTTTCATAACACACCGCGTTTCATGGGATTAGCAACGGGCTTAGCTGATTTTGGCAACTTATTTGCTGAAATTGTCATTTGAGTCTGTTCAGTTGCTTTGGCCTGCGATTTGAAGAAAACAATGGATAGTAATATCGTTGGGAGTCGAAGCCTTTATGCTAACGGACTGGCTGGCAAAGCGGATGTTTCCGCAATGGGAACCATACCGCCGAAAGCGCGAAATCAAAACGCTCATGACCGCGTTGGTCGTGGGACTCGTTGTCGCCGGTGTCATCACGGTCATTTTCATTCTAAGCAATTCCATGTCCGTAAATCGGTGATGGCCAGTCACCGTGCCTGAAAGCCGGTTTCTTACCATCCCGCAGGGCTGAAATAATTTCCGCGGAACAATGTTTTTTGTTGGTTCTGCTTGGCAAGCACGGCCTTCATCGCTTAGCTAGCACCATGCAATTGGTGCTCGATTACCTGAAACGCAACCAGGCCCGCTTCGTGGCCGAGTTGTGCGATTACCTCCGTCTGCCCAGCGTCTCTGCCCAACTCCAGCATAAAAAGGATTTGCGCGCCTGTGCCGAATGGCTGGCGACGCACTGCCGCCAGATCGGCCTTGAGGCCCGCGTCTGCCCGACCCAGGGCCACCCCATCGTTGTCGCCAAAACGCCGCGCCGGAAGTTAAACCCGCGCCGACCGCATTTCATGGTCTATGGCCACTACGACGTGCAACCCCCCGAACCGCTGGATTTGTGGCAAACACCGCCGTTTGAACCGCGCATCGCCGGTCGCTCAATTTTCGCCCGCGGCACGACTGACAACAAGGGCCAGCACTTCGCCCATCTCAAGGCCGTCGAAGCTTATCTCAAAACCGGCACGCCCCTGCCCTGCGATCTGACCTTCGTCATTGAAGGCGAAGAGGAAGTCGGCAGTGCCAATCTGGCGAAGTTCCTCAAATCACACCGGAACGAATTGAAATGCGACGCCGTGGTTGTCTCCGATACCGGAATGCCGGATGCCGATCACCCTGCGCTGACCTGCGCGTTACGTGGCATCATCGCGTTTGAAATCACGGTGCACGGTCCCGCGCGTGATTTGCATTCCGGCATTTTCGGCGGCGCGGTGGACAACCCGGCGATGGCCCTGAGCCAGTTGCTCGCCCGGTTGCGCGACTCAAACGGCCGCGTTGCCATCCCCGGTTTTTACGATGATGTCGCCCCGCTCTCGACCTATGAGCGAAAGCAAATCAGGCGTCTGCCCACCAGCGACCGGGAACTCCAGAAATTGCTCGGCGTTAAAAAGCTGTTCGGCGAACGCGGCTTTACCGCCATGGAACAGCGCAGCGCCCGGCCGACATTTGAAATCAACGGACTCACCAGCGGTTACCAGGGCCCGGGCAGCAAGACCATCGTGCCCGCCTGGGCGCGCGCCAAAATCACCTGCCGGCTCGTGCCCAACCAAAGACCGGCCCGCATTCGCAAGGTGGTTTGCGATTACCTCAGAAAAATCTGTCCGCCGACGGTGCGACTGGAAATCGAGGCCGGCCACGGCGCAGAAGCGTATCTCGTCTCGCCAACCAGTCCGCAGGCCCAGGCGGCGTTGCGCGCGTTGCGGGAGGCCTTTCACCGCGAGCCGGTGCTGCTGCGCGAAGGCGGCTCGATTCCGATTGTGAACGATTTCAAAAAGGTCCTGGGCGCGGACACGTTGCTGCTCGGGCTCGGTTTGCCCGAGGACAATGCCCATTCGCCGAACGAGAAATTCGATCTGGGTTGTTTTGAAAATGGCCAGCGGATGAGCGCGCTGCTCTGGCCGGAGTTGTCCGTTCCCGCCGCCGGCGACGCTTAATCTTTCAGCGGGTACGCCCGCATCACGCGCACCACACCGGCAGAGGCGTACCAGTTGCTCCAAATCAATTGCAGCGTTTGAAAACGCGTCATGCCGAAATCGGTTTCCCGGTGCGCCTGGAGGAAATCAAACAGCCGTTGCCAGTCCGCTGCCGGTTCGGAAAAGCGCATGACCGTCAAGTGCGCCGTGACGGTCTGGTAACGACGATCCAGATTCTCACCGAGGCCGGCCTTCCGGAAGGCCGCCCGTATTTCATCGCGCAGCCGGGACAGGACATCCTCCGCCGGAAATCCTTGAATCATTACCGCATCCGGCGAAACCGTTACGCCGCGAAAATCAATCCGGAATGGGCCGCAATTTTTCAAAACACGGTCCAGAACCGCCCGGCAGGCCGGCAATTGATGAATTTCTTCCCGCCAGTCTTCCGACCCGGCAATGATCGCCATCACCGTCACATGCAATTCCGACGGTCTGTAAAAATGCTGCCGGGGACAAATGGCCGCGGCTTCGCGTAAAAACTTCCCCACCTTCCGCCGCACCCCCGCATCCGGTCGCGCCACCAGCGTGACGCCCCGCCGGCCATCCCCCGCTTTATCCCGCAAAAGGGGATCAATCCGCATCCGGCCGGATTTGAGCCGCGCACCCGTTTTGCGCCAAAGCCGCTCGTAGATTCTGCGCGCCTCAGTCAACGCTGCTCCCATCCTCGAATTTCCTCCTTTAACATCTCTATCGGCAGACCCACCACGTTGCTGAACGAGCCGGAGATTTCCGAAACAATCGTGTCGCCGTGTTCCTGGATCGCGTAGGCGCCCGCCTTGTCCAGCGGGTTCATTTTGGAAAGGTAAACGTTGATTTGTTCGGCGGTGAGCGGATGAAACGTCACAACGGTGCTGGCGGCAAATATCCGTTCGCGCAACGCGCGCAAATGGATCAGGCTGACGCCGGTGACGACCTGGTGCGTCCGGCCTTGCAACCGGCCCAGCATCCGCTGCGCCCCGGCGATATCGGAGGGTTTGCCCATGATATCCCCTTCGAGAAATACCAGCGTGTCCGCGCCCAGTACCAGCGCGTCGGGATGTTTCTTGGCGATGGCGCGCGCCTTGCGATGGGCGTTAAGCTGGCAAAGTTCCAGCGGCGACAGGTGTTCGTCGAAGACCTCCGTCGCGACGCTGGGGATGATCTGGAAATCCAGATCCAACTGCCGCAGCAATTCCGCGCGCCGGGGCGATGCGGAAGCCAGACTCAATGGCGGCAACCTCATGTCAATATTCTAAACGCTGGCGGCAAGACTGTCGAGGGCGGCCGTTCCGGTGGAGCGAGGCTGCCCCTGGCGCGTTCGTGGCGCAGGCATCCTGCCTGCGGGTTTACGAAGCCTCCGGCTTCGTGTTCCGGGCCCGGAAGCCAGAGGCTTCCCTGACCCGCACGCGGAAACGCGCACGACCCCCGCCAGAGATTTATAGGCGCCCGGTAACCTCGCCCACCAATTATCGGCGTGCGCCATGCCTTAAAATCCGTTAAGCCATGGCCGTGAACAACACGCGCCACCTCGTCAATCTCGCGCTCATCGGTTTTATGGGCACGGGCAAATCTTCCGTGGGGCGGTTGGTGGCCGAGCAGTTGCACTTCGATTACCTCGATACGGACGAGTTGATTCAATCGCGCTCCGGCCGGACGATTGCCGACATTTTTAAGGAAGACGGTGAACCGGCTTTCCGCAAACTCGAACAGCAGTTGGTCGCTGAGCTGGCTGCCCGGAAACGGACCGTCATCGCCACCGGCGGCGGCTTGCCGGCGAATCCGTTGAATCTGACCAGTCTTAAGAACCATGCCCTGATCGTCTGTCTCTGGGCTTCGCCTGAAAAAATCTGGGAACGGGTTCGGAACCAAACCCACCGGCCGTTGTTGTGCGATCCGAATCCCAAATTGAAAATCCGCGAATTGCTCGCCGCCCGCGAACCGTTCTACCGCCAGGCCGATGTGCTGATCAACACGGACCTGCGCTCCGCCCGCGAAGCCGCACAGCAGGTCGTCCACCAGTTTAAGCTCGCGCAATCCGGCCGGCCATGAAGGAAGTCACGGCATGCTTTGGAACTTTGGCGGTTACAGGAGAGGCAGGGCGGGCAGTCCCCTGCCCGCCGCAAACTGACGAGATCAAGCCGGCGCAGGGGACTGCGCGCCCTGCCAGAACCAAATCGTGAAAGAGGCCATCCGACACCGGGCGAGGGAATTGGGCTTTGACGATTGCCGTTTCACCACCGCCGCTACTCCCGCGAGCGCAAACCGTTTTCGAAATTGGCTGGCAGGAAAAAAGCACGGTGAAATGGCCTGGCTGGAGCGCACCGCGTCCAGACGCATCGCACCGCAGGAGGTTTTGCCCGGTGCCAAAAGCATTATTTGCCTCGCAACCAGTTATGAAATTTCCAACTTAAGTAGGAGCCGGCGTGAAGAGGCTCAAACATTTTCCAGTCAGAGTCTCGTTACCTCGACTCCTACGACCGCTTTTATCGCCCGCTACGCCCGTTTCACCGATTACCACGACGTGCTTGGTGAACGCCTCAAGCATTTAACCACGTTTGTGAATCAACTCGGCGGTGCCGGGATGCGCTCGTTGTGGTACACGGACACCGGGCCGCTGTTGGAACGCGACTTCGCGCAACGCGCCGGGCTTGGGTTTGTCGGCAAACACACGAACGTCATCAGCCGGAACTTTGGCAACTGGATTCTGCTCGCGGAAATCATCACCACCGTGGAACTGGAACCGGATGCGCCGGAGCAGAATCATTGCGGCAAATGCACCCGCTGCCTGGCCGCCTGCCCGACCAATGCCATCACCGCCCCCTTCCAACTCGATGCCCGCAAATGCATTTCCTATCTCACCATCGAGTTGAAAGGCGCCATTCCCGTCGAACTGCGCCCCGCCCTCGGCAAGCGTATCTTCGGCTGTGACGATTGCCTCGCGGTCTGTCCCTGGAACCGCTTCGCCCGCGAAGGTCAATTGATGAAAGCCCACTTGCGTCCCGAACGGGACGCGCCGGATTTGATTGCCCTGCTCCAACTGGACGAGGCTGGCTTTACATCCCGTTTCGCCGGCACGCCGGTTTTGCGGGCCAAACGCCGCGGCCTGTTGCGCAACGTCTGCGTCGCCCTCGGCAATGTCGGCGATGCCTCCGCCCTGCCCCAGCTGCAAAAAGCGACCAGCGATTCCGAACCGTTGATTGCCGAACACGCCCGGTGGGCAATCGGACAGATTGAATCGCGGAATCCATGAACCAGTCGGGTTCCGCTAAAGCGCGCAATGGGAGACGGACAGATTCTTCCATCCTCCGGCCTGACGCCGGCGGCCTGTCGCAAACGGCAAAGCTTAAGCCACGGGCAGCTCCTTGGTCTCGTGTTCCCCCAGGGCGGCGGCGGATTGCCCCTGCATCATCTCGTGGTAGTACTTGTCGGTGATGCGGTATTTGAACATCAGGAAGCCCGTGACCAGGTGGAAGAGTCCCGGGATAATGGAAAGCGACAGGGCGATGCCGGTGAGCGTGAAGGCGCTCTGCACCTGGTCGGGCACGTAATGATAATACGTAAGCAACGTGCCCACGGCCCAGCCGCCCAGGCTCATGCCCATTTTCTGACAGAAGGAAATACCGCCAAAGGACATCCCGGCCACACGCTTCCCGCTGCGGACATGGCCGTAGTCCACGGCTTCGGCAATCGCAGACCAGAAGACGGGCGCCTGCAGGTCAACCACAATACAAACCAGAAAGTAGAGGACGAACGCCAGCACAACGTCGCCGGGCTTGACCGCAAAATAAAGAATCACGCTGAACACGGCGGTGGCGATCTGGCTCCAGCGGAAGAGCTGGACCTTGCAGAAGCGTTTCGTGACCCAGGTGGAAACTACCATCGCCAGAATGGAGGCGACCACGCCGGTGGTGAGGAAGTTTGACAGCAGCACGGCGTCGGCGGTGGCGGTGTTGCTCCATTTGCCGAGAAAAGAATGTGTGGTGAGGAACAGTGAAACCGCGCCTTGCTGGGCAGGCAGGTTGCCATACAAATAGTACTTGGCGTAATAGGCCGCCACCGATCCCCGGATGACGTAGCCGATGGTGGCGATGACGCAGACGGCGGCCAGAACCACCCATTGATCGTTTTTGAAAAGGAGTTGCAACTGAAGCGACAATGGTTTGCGGTCCACCTTGTGTTTCACACGTTCCGTGGTCGTAAAAAAGCAGAACAGGAACAGCAAGGTTGCCATTCCCGCCATCAAGGCCATCGACATCTGGTATCCGCGGGCCAGATGGCCCACTCCCCAGCGGGCGGCCATCAGCGGCACGATGATGGTGACCATGAATGCCGCGACCTTGGCGAAAAAGAGACGGTAGCCGTTTGCGGATAAACGCTCCTGGGGATCTTCTGTCAAAACCCCGATCAGTGAAATGTACGGGATGGTTACCGAGGTGAAGACGAGCATCATCAGGATGTAGGTCACGTAAGCCCAAAGCAATTTGGCGTTGTAGGCCAGCGCCGGGGTGGTGTACACCAGCATGACGGAAAGTCCAAACGGAACGGCAAATAAAAGCAGGTACGGCCGGTAGCGGCCCCAGCGCGTCATATGCCTGTCGGTGATCATCCCCATGGCCACGTCCGCAAAGGCGTCAATCAAGCGCGGCAATAACATCAGTAAACCGATATCGGAGGCTTTTAAGCCATAGATATCGGTGTAAAAAAACGTCAGGATCAAGGCCATCGACGACCAGACGACGTTGACGGCCATGTCGCCGGCGCCAAAACCGATTTTTTCGAGGACGGTCAGTCTGGGGGTTTTCATTTTTGGTTACTTGATCACAACGCTCTTGTACGCAGCGAGAGTATTTTCATCAATGACCGGCCAGCCTTTTTCATCCCATTTAAGTTCGGCGATTCTTAATTTTTGCAGACCGTCATCGGCCATCTCATAGGCGTGAAAGACGAGGTAATCTTTCCCGTCAAAGGTATAAACACTGCAGCCCCCCTGCCCGGCCCAGTCCTTGTCACCCGCCAGCAACAAGCTGCCGCCACCTTCGGCCATGCAGATGCCATCCTTGTCCAGATATGGCCCTTGTACGTACCTTGACCGTCCCACCATGATCTTGTAGGTGCTGTTCTCGCCCCGGCAGCACAAGCCCCAGGAAACAAATAAATAATAGGAATCGCCCTTCTTGAAAATAACCGGGCCTTCGATCTGGGCGGGTCCGGGGCTCCGGTCGTCTTCCAATATCGATCGGTCACGCTTGGCCAGTGAATACCATTCCTCGGGCTCCGCGATGGCTTTCCAGCTGGAGTCCAGCTTGACCAGCTTTATGCCCCCCCAAAATGAACCAAAGTCCATCCACGGCGCACCCGTTTCATCCACGATGATGTTCGGGTCAATCGCATTCCAAAGATCGCGATCGGGGATGGAGCGCAGCACAATGCCTTCGTTCTGCCACTGATAATCCGGCGAAGCCGGATCCAGGGTCTGGTTGATCGCCAGGCCAATCGCCGAGTTGTTTTCACCGGGAGCGGACACGGCATAATACAAATAGTATTTGCCGTCATGACGAATGATGTCCGGAGCCCATTCCCGGCCATCAAAGCGGCTGGCCACGCCCTTTGCCCAGGACGGTTCACCGGCAAAAATACGGCCGCCCAGCTTCCAATGGATCATGTCCCCGGAGGTATAGAACATGATTCCCGGCCCGGAGCTGAAAAGGTAATAGGTGTCGCCCTCCTTCGCCATCGCGGGATCATGGATGCTCACCTGGGTCGAGAGTACCTTGACCGCGTTCGTGGCGACGATGGGGTCGGCCATCCCCGTGGCCGAAACCGAAACCACATTGGTAACGGAACCGACCGCCAGCGGCAGAACGGTCACCGTCATGCGCGCCGTATCCGAACCGTTGATCCGGTCGAAGTCGAATACCACGTTTGACCCGATGGTCGAGATCCGGCCGAAGTGGCTGTAGTAATTCGTGGCCCCCATCAGCTCTGTCTGTACCGGCAACGTATCGGTCACCGGCACATCGAAAACCGGGGACGCCGACGGGTTCTTGACGTTGATTTTGTAGGTCAACGTGCCGGTAATCACGTCGCGACCGGCCGGACCGGTGACGGAAAGGGTGAGTGGCTCCCGGGCACCGGCTCCCAAGCCTGCCATCATCAGGCCAAGCACAAACCGGGCAGCCATTCGGGAACCGGAAAAGATTTTCACGTTAAACAAGTTTGCCGTTTTCTGGTCACATTATTTGTGACCGTGGCGCACATATCCAGCGGACAATTCTGATGAGAAGTTTCGCGGCGCAATGCTTTTAATCAAATCAGCATACCCTCCGCACCTCGTTAGCCAATCGCCATTTTGCGAAAAAAAATCGCCATTTTTTACAGCCGGTTTTGAATTGTGTTCAAGTTCGCATGCGTTAAGTTGCCGCGCTCATGAATCAGGCTGAACCAATCCTCCGCGCAGGTAAAAATCCGGTTTCCATCACCGTCCTGACCGGCCGGCCCGGCGCGAAGATTAACCCCGCCATGTGGGGCATTTTTTTTGAAGACATCAACTTTGGCGCCGACGGCGGCCTCTATGCCGAACTGGTGAAGAACCGTTCTTTTGCGTTCCCCGATCCGCTCATGGGCTGGACCAAAATCAACCCGAGCCTGGCCGACGGCAAGCTGTCCATTCGGGAAGATAACCCCTTCGAGCCCGCCAATCCCCGTTACCTGCGCATCCAATCGGCCGGCACCGCCCCGTTCGGCGTGGCGAATGAGGGATTTCGCGGCATCGGTTTGCGCCAGGACGAGACCTACGATTTCTCCGCCCGAATCCGCGGGGTGTCCGGCGCGCCGCTGGTGAATGTGCAATTGTACGGCACTGACGGCACCTTGCTGGCCTCGGCGCCGTTGCGGAGGTTCGACTCCGGCTGGAAAACATATACCGCCACCTTGCGCCCCAACGATACGGACCCGAAGGCCCGCCTTCAGATTGTCCTGGAAGGCAAGGGCGCCGTGGACCTCGACCAGGTATCGCTTTTCCCGCGGCACACCTGGAAGCACCGTCCTGGCGGCCTGCGCGCCGACATGGTGCAAATGCTCGCCGACCTGAAACCGGGTTTCCTGCGTTTTCCCGGCGGCTGTATCGTGGAAGGCAGCGTGCTGGAACGGCGTTACCAATGGAAAAACACCATCGGCCCGGTGGAAAAACGCAGGCTGCTCATCAACCGCTGGAATTATGAATTCAGTCACCGTCCCACGCCGGACTATTGCCAGTCGTTCGGCCTTGGCTTCTTTGAATACTTTCAATTATGCGAAGACCTTGGCGCCGAACCGCTGCCCATTATCAACTGCGGCATGGCCTGCCAGTTCAATTCCGGCGAGTTGTGTCCCCTGGACCAGCTGGACCCCTACACCCAGGACGCACTCGACCTGATCGAGTTCGCCAATGGCCCGGCCAGCAGTCCCTGGGGCGCGCAACGCGCAGCAATGGGACATCCCCGGCCGTTCAATATGAAACTGCTCGGCATCGGCAACGAACAATGGGGGCCGCAGTACCTCGAGCGTTACACGCGTTTCGCCAAAGTGCTCAAGGAAAAACATCCGGAAATTCAACTGGTCTCCGCTGCCGGGCCTCTGCCGGATGATGAACGTTTCAAATTCGTCTGGTCTCAACTTCGCGAGCTGGGCAATGCCGATATCGTGGATGAACATTGTTACGCGAATCCAGCCTGGTTCTTCACCAATACCCATCGTTACGATCATTACGACCGCCACGGGCCGAAAGTTTTCATGGGTGAATATGCCGCGCAGAGCGTCGCCATGGTCAGCACCAAAAACCGGAATACCCTCGAATGCGCGCTTTCCGAGGCGGCTTACTTGACGGGCCTGGAACACAACGCCGACGTCGTGCGGATGGCTTCCTACGCGCCGCTGTTCGGCCACGCCGACGCCTGGCAATGGACTCCCAATCTCATCTGGGTCGACAACCTTCGCTCCTACGGGACGCCGAATTACTACGTCCAACAACTGTTCAGCCGTAACCGCGGCGACGTCGTTCTCCCGACCCAACTTGGCGGAATCAGGAAATCCGCGGCTGGTGTTGAAAACCTTTATGTCAGCGCCACGCGCGATGACAAGACAGCCGAAATCATTCTGAAAGTCGTCAATTCCACAGCCAGGGCAATTTCAGCGAAGCTGAATCTAAACGGCGCCAAAAGCGTGGGCGCGGGTACGGAAACCGTGCTCGCCGGCTCCAGCCTGGATGACGTCAATTCGTTCAATGAGCCGACAAAGGTTGCGCCCAAAACCCGCGCGTTCAAGCCGGCCAGCCCCGCCTTCAAACATGCCTTCCCCGGCCACTCCATGACCGTCTTGCGGATTAAGGTGAAGCGTAGCGCAGTCGTCCCGACTGCGGGTTCCGACAGCGTCCCGCTGTCGAGAGGAACACCCGGCGGGACGCCCGGGTGGACCCGCAGGCGAGGACGCCTGCGCTACAACGATGCGGATTAAGGTAAAGGGTTGAGTCCGGCGACGAATATCCAGCTGCCAACAAGCCAGCTTCGCTGTTGACACCTTCGTTTGGGCGTGGCTCAGTTCCCGCCCGTTGAATATCGCCATGGACATCCAATACGATACGACCCGTAAAATCACCGGGGCAGAATTTATTGACCTGCTGCGACGCTCAACCCTGGCCGAACGCCGGCCGGTGGACGATGACCGATGCATTCGAGCCATGCTGCAACACGCCAACCTGCTTTGCACCGCATGGCACAAGGACAAACTGGTCGGCGTCGCACGCTCCCTCACCGACTTCGAATATTGCTGCTATCTGTCGGATCTGGCCGTGGACGCCGCCTACCAGAAACAAGGAATCGGCCGGCAATTGATCGCCGTCACCAAGTCGAAACTCGGCGCCAAAGCGAAGCTCATCCTGTTGTCCGCCCCCAAGGCGGAAGGCTTTTATCCCAAAATCGGTTTTGACGCCCATCGTTCGGCCTGGATCGTCCCCGCCCATCAGGAACTGCGCTGAACTGGCTGGACAATTCCGCGAATTCAATGCAGGAAAGACAGATTTGAACCACGGATGCGCTTAACGCGGCCAAAGCGCAACCAAAGGGGCGCGGACAGCTTGTCCGTGAGTTCCTGATGCCGGTATGCTGGCGGGCCTGGCTGGGCCCCGGCTATTATCAGCAGTGGTACGTTTTGCCATGGTAAGGACGCCGCGCTGCGGCGTCACCGTTCGCGTTCAGCGGACGGAACCTGAACTGCCCTGGTTCATCCAGTGTTTCGTTGCGCCGCTGAACGCGGCGCGGTCATCGCAGCGCGATGACCCTACCTTGAAATTTCAGAACGTACCACTACCCTATTGTCATGGATTTCGCCGGGATGTAAATTTTTAATCAACATGAAAGCATGTCAACTCACTGCCCTGACCGGGCCCGACGCGCTGCGGCTCGTGGAATTGCCTGAACCCAAACCCGCCCCCGGCCAGGTGCTCCTCCGCGTCCGTGCCACGTCACTCAATTATCGCGACCTCCTCGTGTCTGACGGCCGTTACGGCAAGGTCGCCCTGCCGCTCATTCCCCTTTCCGACGGCGCGGGCGAAATTGCCGCCGTGGGCCAAGGCGTGACGCGCTGGAAAACCGGCGACCGCGTGGCTGGTACCTTCTTTCAAGGCTGGCCATCCGGACCGTTCCGGCGCGAAATGGCCAATAACGCCCTCGGCGGTGCCCTGAACGGAATGCTCGCCGAATACGTGGCGCTCTCCGAATCCGGCGTGGTTGCCATCCCGCCGCACCTGAACTTTGAACAAGCCGCCACCCTGCCCTGCGCCGCCCTCACCGCCTGGCAGGCATTGGTCACGCGCGGGAATGTCTCCGCCGATGAAACCGTTCTCCTGCTCGGGACCGGCGGTGTTTCCATCTTCGCCCTGCAATTCGCCAAAATGCACGGCGCGCGCGTCATCATCACCTCCAGCAGCGATGAAAAGCTCGCCCGGGCCGAGGCGCTCGGCGCCGATGAAACCATCAATTACCGTTCCATGCCCGATTGGGATAAGGAAGTGTTCCGCCTGACCGGCGAGGCCGGCGTGGACCAGGTCGTCGAAGTCGGCGGCGCGGGAACTTTTGTGAAAACACTCCGGTCCGTCGCGCCGGGCGGCCAGGTCCATCTCATCGGTGGCGTCAGCGGATTCACCGGTGAAGTGCCGCTGGGCGATATCATCCGCAAGCTCGTCATCGTGCGTGGCATTTACGTGGGCAGCCGCGCGATGTTCGAGGCGATGAACCGCGCCATCACCTTGCATCAGACCAAGCCCGTGATCGACCGCGTGTTTGAATTTGCCGACGCCCCTGCCGCCTACGAGTATCAGCAAAGCGGCCAACACTTCGGGAAAATTGTCATCTCCGTCTAAAGACAACCCCGGTGGGGCGAGCGTCCCCGCGAGCCGAGACTCAATCTGTACCGCAGCCACCGTTGTCAAATGGCGCAAACTTCCAGGACCAATCTATAACCGCAGATGAACGCAGACAATCGCAGATGAAAACCCGGCAAGCCTGTTCCGTAGCCGTCGTTGTCAAACGGCGCAAACATCCGAAACGCGTTTCAGCCTTCAGCCTTCTGTCATCCGCCCTCCGTCTTCCGTCTTCCGCTGTCCCGCAGCCGCGTTTGTCAAAACGCGGAAGCCCCGGGAGCGCCGTAGTCCAACGAAGGCTGATCTTGCCGGCAAATATCACTCTCCATATGTAGCGGCGTGTCTATTGACCGCCGCCATTTCCTTGAATGTTGAATATTGACCGTTGAATGTTCCAAACTCCCGTCTCCCATCTTCCGGTTTGTCCCGGATGCCAGACCCAGGACCCCAGACCCTAAAGATTGTCCAACGGGCTTTTGACTCCAATTCCCGGCTTCTGCATCACATGCGTATAAATCTGAGTTGTCGTTACGTCCTTATGACCGAGTAGGTCCTGCAATGTGCGAATATCGGTGCCCGATTCGAGTAAGTGCGTCGCCCGCGTATATCGCTTCGCTCCACGCGGTAGGCCGCCTGAACCTCAGGCTATTACCTGGTGGGTCTTATCGGATGTGCTGTGAGGTGATGTTTGAGTTGCGATTTTAGGAATCTTCGTCCAGCACCACTTTTCAAATACTTCTCTCGACCGAGAGCGTCCGCCTCATTCAAATAAGCCTCATAATAGATCAGCCGCCAAGGACCACGGTATGAAGTCGCGAACGCTTCACCCGCGTGATGTTCTTTCAGCCGGCGGCGTAAGTCTGACGAGAAACCGATATAAAGTCCGTCGTCGGATTCCGATTGCAGAATATAAACGTAATACATATTCGATCTTGTTCCCAAAACCGCGTGGAGCGAAGCGATTTACGCGGCCACTTGCACCATGAATTGTCGCGCCGAAGCCACGGTAGCCCGTTGCCGGGACTGTTTGCAGAACCGCAGATAGGCCACCACCGCCTGACGATAGGCCCGCAAACGTAACTCCGGCAGCCGCAAGCGGTTCAATACCTCCGACCACTGTGGAAACCAGACACCGTTGGACTCGCTTGATGAATCCATATAACAGCCGGCTAAAGACAAAGTCACTTTGTCTTTAGACCGACTGTTATGACAAGCAAAATATGTGGAATTACCTAATAAATGAAACCGTTGACTTTCAGCGTAACACCTTGACGATGAACTTGACATGCCTTCCACCCACGCTTAACCTGCCCATATGTCCTATAAGGAATTCAACCTTTTCTCAACCCGGTCGAGTTTGGCTGAATAATACTGTTAGACGGCATTGACGTGCGCTACACACTTTCCTTGGAGGATCACTTGGCTTGGTATGACCATTATCTTGCCACGCCCGAAAGAGCGCGTTTTCGGTCGTCGCTTCCCCTTATCGGTGGAGTTCTCGACAGATCCAGACGTTGGAGATATTCACGTCAGGTAGCTTTGCCGCCTAGTCGTCATGCATTCGGCGAGCGCACATTGGAGGCCACGGAGCAAGGATTGCGAGAGTTTTCACCGGAGTTCAGTTTCACGACAGCCTGGTCGGACTTGAGTCTTGTGGCAGTTACGTCGAGCCACCTCTTTCTGGCTCATTCGAGCATGAATGCCCACATCGTTCCATTGCGCTATTTCCAGAGTGACGCCCATCGTGAGTCCTTTGTGTCATTTGCCAAAAGTCATGTTCCACCAAAACCGTCTAACACAGCGCTGCAGGCAACAGCCGCTGCCCCTTGAGTTTTGACCGAGCCATGAAATTTGAACATCATCATTGCAGGCCACGCCGGTTTCCGGCGGCTGTGCCTGAGCTTGGACGTTAGACCACTATGCATACAACGCTTGCGAACACTCTACCTCCGGCACAGGCCTTGCTGGCCGTGCTAGGTTTTGTAGCGTTGGGTGGTTTGTTGTTCTTGGCCGTGAGGGTGGCTTCGTTAAAGATGAGCGGTTGGAAGGCGGTCATCAAGCGTTTTCCGATGCGAGATGTGGGTTTTACAGGCGATAGATACAAGCAGCAGGATGGTGTCGTCGGGAACATTGGTTCAGGCAAGCGCGGCTTCTTCGAAATTCGCCTCGCATCAGAGGGCGTGTGCATTTACCCGCTATTTGCGCGGCGCAATCCTTGTCTAATTTCGTGGTCGGCTATCCGGCGAGTTTCTATCAGCGATTCATGCCTTCATGTAGTTGTGGATTATGAGCGGCCCTTTGAGTTTTTTCTACCCCCAGAAGCGTTGCCCACTTTTCAGGCCAAGCTTTCCTCACAGTTGTTTCAGAAAGCGGTCTCACCTTTCGAGGCTGCGAAAGCGGCACTCAAAGACGGCACGCAACCGCGATGGATGACGGCAATTGCCGGTGGAGCAGTGAAGTTGGCCGAGAAGGAATATGAGAAGGAAAGAAAGAAGCGAGGGCAATGACATGACGATGTGGTCTCCTGAGAAACAAGCGGTATAAGTCATTGGGATTCAATCAAGCGATAACCGAGGGCGGCGGCGGAGTTTTGGAGTCGAGCGAGCTTCTTGCGGCGCAATTTTTCCTCTTCTTTGCGGAAGATATCG
>JANWKE010000140.1 GCA_025451535.1 Verrucomicrobiia bacterium | reverse complement strand
GGTGGCCACCGAAACCACGGAAGGCAAATCCGCGGCGCGTTTGATACGCATAAACATCCAGGACACCGGTGTGGGCATTGCGCGGGAAAATCTGGGGCGGCTGTTTGAGCCGTTTTTCACGACCAAGAAAAACGGCACCGGACTGGGGCTGGCCATCAGCCAGCGCATCGTGCAGGAACATCTGGGCACCATTCAGGCCCAAAGCGAGATCGACCAGGGCTCAATCTTCAGCCTTTCCTTGCCACTGATCCATTCATAGCTCATTCGGGTAGTGGTACGTTTTGGAATTTTAGGGTAGGGTCATCGCGCTGCGATGACCGCGCCGTGTTCAGTCCCGATGGCATCGGGATTCCGTCCGCTGAACGCGGACGGGACGCCGCAGTGCGGCGTCCCTACCCTCGCAAAACGTACCACCACCCTCATTCGCTTAAGAACCAAAGAGCGAGAATTGGGATGTTCGATCGGAAACCCATGGCCGGGGAACCATTGAAAACTTTTGAATTCCCTCGTCGCTGGTTCTAGAATTCAGCCCGATGTCCCGCCCCCGCATCGTGTGTGCACTGCTCGCGTTGGTTACGCTGCTGGTTTATCTGCCGGTGCGCCATTATGCGTTCACCAAATCGGATTCTATACAAAAGGACTTCCTTTCCGAGACAACAGCTTGACAAACACACAAACCGCAACTCAATAGCGCGGCACCGTGCCCCCGATCAAGCCCGATGGTACAACCGCTCCTGGCAGCACGTTTAACTCGCAGGAAAACGAACCACAAGGTGGGATTGTGCTCCGACAACGGCTGCCGTCAATTGTCGGACCAAGTCTCGGCAAGGAAGAACGCCAGATTTTTTTGGCGCAGCCCGGGAGTGCTTCCCGGTCAAAAACAAAACAGCCCCGAAAATCGTTTCGGGGCTGCTTCTTAAACTTTAAACTGCAAGACGATTATGCTTTGCGGCGGCGAATCAGCAATCCGGTAAGAGCAATCCCCGCTCCCATCAAAGCCATGGTGGCCGGTTCAGGAGTTACCGTCACCGCCAGGCTGGCAACCCTGATCGCTCCATTGAGCGCCCCATACTGACCGATGGTACCGCCAAATTGATTATAGCGATATACCTGATCCGGCGGGCTGACAACGGCTCCACTGCGCGACCATTGCATAGTAGGATTCGCGGTCGGCTCCAACGCTACGGCATATTCCTCACCTGCCAGCAGGTTAATTCCTGTCCCGGTAAAGTTCGCATCGGCGATATTAAGCGTTCCAGCTGCGCCACCATTATAAGTGAACTGAAGGCCACTGGGCAGCAGATTGGCTGCTCCGCCGTTATAGGACGGGGTGAACGTTGAACTGGTGGCCACCGTGTAACCGCTGGCCGGACCCAAGTCAAAAATGAACAGTCCCAGCGTCGTTGCCCCGCCAGAAAAACCGAATTGCAGGTCGGTCAGAGTGCCGCCCGATGTCAGAGAAAAAGTCTGGGCCAAACCGCCAAGACCATAAGGCTCATTGAGGGTAACAACACCCGCGGTCTGGTTAAAATTACCTTCCGCAGAAAAAGCGTTGCCGCCACCACCTACATTGGCTAGCGGGGTTGGATTTGGAAATGTGGTAAAGGTCGGTGTTCCCAACCAACTGGTCCCAAGGCCATCGGTTTCATTAACGGTCACGCCGCCAGCGGTGTTGGCTTGAGCCGCCGTGGCCAGCGCCAGCACGGACATTGCGGTGAGGATTTTAATAGATGTCTTCATAATACGTCTGAATGCATTTCTTTTGTTTTCGGTCTGACTGTGACGTTAGTTTATCATTTTTTTCGATTTTGGGAATGGATAAAACCATGGTTTTGTGTGCATATCCTTGTTGTTTAAACCATTTCCAACTGATGCGCAGCATGTTTCATATCAATAAATCGGCTCGCAAGAAGCTGCCGTTTTGTTGATTTTCACTGCGTTGCATGTGTTACACCCATGGCGAGGCCGATTTTGGGGGAACTTAAGTTATCATTGAAAGCAAAACAGCCCCGAAAGCTTTCGGAGCTGTTTTTGCATCTTAAAACCTTGTTTATGCTTTGCGACGGCGAATCACCAATCCAGCAAGAATCATGGCCCAATTTGAATGCTGTAGAAGCGCACGGGATCGGCGGTGATGGGCACCGTCAATGTCACCGGCGTCACCGGCGAATTGGTCGTCAACAACACCTGCCAGTTTGCCATCGGATCGGCCAGATTCGTTGAAGTCAAAATCGTGTAATCCGGCCCTTGTGGACCGTTCAACATCAGTGTCACCTGCCCCGCCGAAGCGCCAATCGAATCCACGGTCGGCAGGGAACTTAACGGATTAACCACAACGTTGAAATTGTTCGTCGCACCCACGTTCGGCGTTCCGCTGTCCGTCACCACCACCGTCACCGGGTTGGTCGTGTCGGCCAGGCTCACCGGCGCCCGCCAGCTATAGACGCCGCTGGAGGCATCCAATGCTCCCGGACCACCCAACAAACTGAAGGTCAGGGTCTGCGGTGGCGAGTCCGTATCCGTCGCCACATTGGTCACCCACAGCGTCTGACCGGCATTAATCGTCTGATCAACCACCGGTGTCAACACCGGCGGCGTGTTGGGTTGGCTGGCAACCGCCTGTCCCACCAACGTCACTACGCTCAAGGCCGGCAATGTGTAACTGAAAGACGAACCGCTCACCGTCACCGGGGGTTGATTGGACAACGACATCGCGGCGGAGGTAATCCATGGCGCCACCGAACTGACGGTGCCGGGAAAATTGTTGAGATTAAAGGTCTGACTGATGGCGCTGCTGGCGTTGGTATTGACAGCCACGATGGCAAAATTACCCGAGTTCGTGTCGTCAAAGGCGGTGATAAAGGCGCTGCCGGCAGTGGTGCTCGCGTCAATCCGATAATAGCCCGGCCTGACAAACCAACTCCACTGGGCCATGACAAATCCGCGTTTTTGAGGAACACCGGAAGCATTCACCAGCCCGTTGGCGTCACCGAGACACTTCCACCAGATATAGGCGCTCATGTTTCCGGTGGTCAGACAGTTGTAAATCTGTTTGGCGGTCCGTGATGGCAGTGCCGATGGTCTGATCATTCACCAGAAATTCCGTCATCCAGGTTGGTTTGCCCTTGTTATGGGCATTGGCATAGTCCACCACCGTAGCTCCAGCATCACCGTTGCTGTAGAGGTGCTCACCTATAACGGCCACGTTCGCCGCGGCGACCGAATCGTTGAGCGTCGGATCCGACATCCCCTGGTTGTAGGAGGCGGATTCGGGCATTATGACCGGGGCGTTGGTGATGAGGCCGGCCACATTGTGAAAGAACGTCTGAAGCTGGGTGGCGGTCCAGCCACATCCCTCGTAGCCGGTCGGGACAAAATCCGGCTCGTTCTGGACCGAGATGACCCGCAGCGGGGCGCCATTCGTTTTCATATAGGTGGCGAAATTATTCAGATAAATGGCATAATTGGTGTACTGAGCCGGCAGGAGGGAACCGCCGATCGTATTGGCATTGCTCTTCATCGAGGCGGGAGGCGTCCAGGGCGTCGCCAAAATTCCGGCGCCGCGCGCCACCGCCTTCTTGCCATCGGCAAGCGCGGTGCTCCAATTGCCATCGGGAGAAATGCGAACGCGAATAAGACTGAGGCCCAGTTGATTCGCATTGTTGGTCTTAAAAAGCGTGTCCATGTTGGCATCCGTCACCGGATCCAATGAGCCCGGGCTCAGAAACACGACGCCCCCGCCAAAGCCGTCAATTCGCTGATGCACGTTGTTCCAATCCACCGTGCAAGTCTGTGCCTGGCCAACGACCATGACCACGTTCAGAATTAACAAGGCGGAGATGCTGGCGCTGATTTTGAAACGAGTCATCATATTCAGGACTTTGAACCCATAGCGCACCTCGCGGCCTTTTTACCGCGACTGCATTTAACCAGCCCGCCGATGTCTGAAAAGAAATCTGGCTTAATCCAGTCAAGGGCCGATTTGGATGAGGTAAAAGCGCTGTGGATCGCTGAAATTGGTGTCCACCAGCGTCACGGGCGTGATCGGCGAATTGGTCGTCATCAACACCTGCCAGCTTCCCACCGGATCCGTCAGGTTCGTCGTGCTCAACAACGTGTAATCCGGCCCCCGCGGCCCGGCCACCATGAGAGTGACTTGCCCGCCTGAGGCGTTAATCGAATTTACCGATGGCAATGAACTCAACGGATTGACCATGACATTGAAACGGTTGGTGGCGCTCAATAGTGTTCCATTGTCCGTCACCACAACCGTCACCGGGTTGGTTGTGCCAGCCGAGCTCACCGGCGCGCGCCAGCTGAATTGAGCATCCGTCGCATCCAAGGATGTCAACACGGCTCCCGACGGGTTGGCCAATAAACTGAAGGTCAGCGATTGCGGCGGCACATTCGGGTCCGTCGCCGTGTTGGTTACCAGCAGCGTCTGACCGGCGTTCATGGTCTGGTCGGTTATCGCCGTCAGTGTCGGCGGTATCGCCGAACTGGCCACCGCCCGTCCCACGAACGTCACCACGGTTCGAGCCGGCAGCGTGTAACTGAAAGATGAGCCGCTTACGACGACGGGTGTTTGATTGGAAAGCGACAGGGTGGCTGAAGTGATCCACGGCGTCACGGAAGTGACGATGGGGAAATTGTTCAGACTGAAGGTCTGGCTGATGGCAGTGCTGCCGTTGGTATTGACAGCCACAATGGCGAAAAGGCCGGAGTTGGTGTCGTTGAAAGCGCTGATGAAGGCGCTGCCGGCGGTAGTGCTGGCGTCAATCCGGTAATAGCCGGGGCGCACAAACCGGCTCCACTGCCCGAGCGCATACATGCGTTTGGCGGGATTACCCGATATATCCGTAAGCCCTTCGTTGTCCGTGTTGCCAGAAGAGGGGATCAGCCACCAATAATGCCACGCGTTCAATTGGGCTGCGGTCAGGAACAGATGAATTCGCCAGGCCCAATAGATCCCATTCGTAATGCTTCCATCGTAAACGTTCCCACCACCTCCCGGACCAATTTGGGAGACTTCCGTTTCCCAGGTTGGCTTCCCACCAGCGGACAACTGCGCCGGGGTGGTAAGGTCTCCAACCAGATTATTGGCGACATAATTGTGATCGGCAACAATCGCCACGTCCGGCGCCACATTCGCGTCGCTCAGTGCGGTGGAACGGAGATTTTTGGGGTCCGTCCAGTTTTGGCTTTCCGGAAGCAGAATCTTCGTTGAACCCACGCCTTTGGCCACCAGCGCATTGTAGAGGTTGGTGACGAAATCATGAATGTTGGCCTGGGACCATTGACACGCCTCATAGCCGTTCACACTCGCGTCCGGCTCGTTCTGGATGGAAATAGCGTAAAGATTGATGCCGTAAGTATTCTTGATGTTCAGAACGTAATTGGCCAACTGGCTGGCGTAGGCCTGGTTGGTGGCATCGCCACCCAGAAAACTGCCGCCGTTGATTCCATTAGCGGTGGCTTTGAGGGAATCGTAAATATCGTTGGTGCTTTTAAATCCGGCAGCGGGCGTCCAAGGCGCGCTCCAGATCAGTGCGCCACGGGCTTGAGCCATCGTCATAATGCCGGTTTCGACCGTGGTTGGCGTCGCGCTCGCCGAGGCTGAACTGGCAAAAGCAATGTGATTACGCAACAGGGAAAGACCAATGCCGTTATTGGTGGAAAAGAACATATCAGCCTGCGCTGTGCTCCAGGTACTCCGCCAAGCCGAAGAAGCCCCGAATCCGTCGATCCGCTGATGCACATTGTTCCAGTCCACCGTGCAGGTTTGCGCCCGGCCCCAGCCTGTCGTCATTGCCAGAGCCAACCCGGATATCAGCAGGCAACGACCAAGTGTTACATCAGTTTCAATACGGGTCTTCATAATCATCAATGGGCACAACTGAAAATCGTTAAGTCTATCGCGGGCGAACAGTTTGCGCGGGGAATTTGTTCACACCGCAAATTATATCCAACCGATAGATATTGTCCAGCATTAGTTTCATCGTTATGCAAATTTGACTTCCGATAGTCTTGATTTTGCACTCCGCGCTGCAAAATAGCGCAACCCGGAAGACTTTTGGTTCCATCCCCCTTGCGGCCAGCGGCAAAAGATTACTGCGGGGGTCGCGAACCGGTTGCTCGGAGGATGGTCACTTCGGATACGATGAATGACCCGCATTCAGGTTCCCACCCGGACCAAATCATTTTCCAGGGCAGGCTGTTCAATTCTCAAATACCGGTTGCTTCCGGTTTCACGCTCGACCACTCCCAACAAAAAGCGTCCCCGGCAAACACCGGAGACGCCTTGCACTTAACATTCGTTCATTCTTACGGACTGCTGACTCGGTAGAAGTTAACCCCGGCCGTAGCAGTGGTATCCGTGTAGGTATTGGCACTGATGCCGCTCTGCAACGAGGTCCAGGAAACAGGATTCAAGCTGCTGCTTCTCCATACGGTAAAGGTGGGACTGCTCCCGCCGCTCGACGTCCAGTTGATCACCGCGCTGCTGCCACTATGCGTCACACTGGTAATGTGAACACTGGTGGCCGGACCGCTGTTCGGCGCGGCATAAAGGGCCAACTGCATCGAGCGCTCGGTGCCGCTGCCTACCCCAACCAAGCCTCCTGCGAACAATTCCGGATCCGGAGTGGCCCGAGCGAGGTACATGGGTGTTATTTCAACGTAACTTCCGCCGGAGGCCGCGTTGGTGGCGAATCCATCCACGCCACTGGGATTGCCGGTAACGCTCGCGGGGAAGAGCGAGCTTTGCCATTGGCTGTCCACGCTGTTGCGAATCAGCAGGAAGACACCATAGTTGCCGACATTCTGGCCCATGTCGCCGCACTCGATTTCGAGCACATAACTCTGGTACGGCAGGGTCATACTTCCGGTAATCACCTGCTGATATTGCGGCGGCAGGGTCAACACCAGCAGCTGATTGGTCGTTCCGGCGCCGCCATTGTTGTCGGTCGTGTAATAAAAGTCCACGTTGGTTCCAAAGATGGGAACACCCAACGGCGCTGAATCAGTATTGGGCTGGAAATTTCTCGGCCATTTTTCAATCGTGGTCGTTGAGGTGAAGAAGTTGTTCGTAATGTGATATACATTGAGCGTAAATAAGAGGTTCGAACTGCCAATGCCGCGCATCTCTAGCCCGACGGCGCCCAACCTGAATGAATTGGTGTTATAAAAACTCATGCTATTGCAGCGTACGCCGCGTCCCAGGTTGACCCCTTGAAGCACGGGGGCATTGTTGTTGCCCGGTCCGGTGAAATCCAAGTATGACGGATCGGCCCCTTGTGACGGGTCAAAGTTCGGCGTGTCCGGCGCTGCCGTCAGAACCGGAAGTCCGCCGTTGGCCATCCCGGCCAGGGTCGGCCAACTGTGAGTGCTGGCCGTCAACGGATAATTGCTGACGGTAAGGACGGGGTTGGGATTCTGAACATCACACGCCATGATCAAATTCTGGTGCGCATTGGTCATCTTCCAGAGTGTGGTGCCCAAAGGCACTCCCGCGAAGGCAGAACCATTGGCGTAGGTCGAGGCGCCACTGGTGGTCTCTTCCAAAGTCAGATCATTGCTGCCACTGCCGGGGATGAACTGCAACCCCAGGAAATAGCTATGACCATTCGTCAAAAATACCTCATCGGCGGTAGCGGGCAGTTTAAACTTGATGATGGTGCTGTTGGTGATGGCGTTGGTGCCACCCGCAGAAAAATTCCAATACCCCCCCGGCGGCGAACTCGGATGCCCGAGCAGGTTGATGGAAGGCGTGGCCGCCGTCTGGTTGAAGATCCCAAACTGGGTGGCATTCACCATATTGGTGACACCCAGGTCGTAGAGCACCAACGTGTAAAGACCGGTGTTGGTTGTCGTCTGGCCGGCCAGGTACCAGTTCCTCAACATGAAATCATGGGTGGGTATGAAGGTTTGTCCGATGATCGAGTTGGTGTTCACCCGAAGCGAGGACGCCCCGAAACTGGTGTCGCTGATGTTCAGCGTGGCGAAATAAGGCCAGACGGCCGGCGGACCATAGGAAGCGGGAACCGGATTCAACACGGTGGTTATTACATTCGTGGACGGATTGTGAACCAGGTTGGTGGCAAATCCAATTGAGAAACCGTTCAGTGGCACAAATTGGGTTCCACTATAGGAGGTATCATCTTCATATCCGTATGCGGTGGCGGAGCCACTGCCGTCGGTGGTTATAAAGAAACTGCCGGAATTTCCGTAAAAAGTGGTTGGCGCAGGGCCACCCATGATGACGTCCACCAGCACTGGCGCATTAGTGTTAGCGCCCGGCTGAAACTCGTTGTTGCCGGCCGGATCGGGATTCACAACACTCCACCCCACCCGATTTATAAGACCACCGCTGCCGCTGTTGGCCGGATCGTAACACCACGCGGTAATCTCGTAATTGGTATTGGGAGTCAAACCGCTGAAGGTTACAACCAGTTGGTCACCCCCGAATCCCACGAGCGTCCAATGCTGAACGAGCAGAAAATCATTCAACATATTGAAATTGGTACCGCTGGTCAGGGTACCACGATTGACCACGTCCGGCGATTGTTGACCGAACTGCCAATTGGGAAAGTTGGTATACCAGCCACTGGCATTGGTAGCGAAGTCGTTGGCGGCGCCGACTTCAACATGCCTTGCCACGATGGACACCATTACCGGGCCCTGCGGCGTGTTCACGTTGGTATTGATAAAGTTGGATACCGGAAAATTCGTTGTCCACGTCAATGAGAGAGCGGGCGTGGTCGGCGCGGCTAAAGGCCAACTCGTGAATCCAGCCTGGGGGGTGTCGCCGGCGAGGTTAAGGTCCACCTGCAAAAAAGGCGAATTAACGGCGTCGGCGAAGGCCGTTGCCCCGCACAGGGTGATAAACGCGGACACACAGGCAATTGCCTTGACGATGATATTTGAGGAAGTCTGTTTCATAGGAAACAAGGATGATTTGTTTTTAGTTCGAACTTTAGGTGTATTGCGTAAACTTTGTCACAACGAATTAACGGCGTCAATTGATTTTGAATGTACTTTTATCTGATTCGGCGTGGACAGCCCTCTCGAAAATGACTTTCATAGAGGGCCTGCCTCTTTCCGTTAAAAATCAATGATCAATAAAAATTCGCGTATTGATTGTTGGCGCCATACCACGTCCAAATGAATTGCTTGGAGTTATGAAGCACCACATGGCCATCCGCATAGAGCAAATTGATATTTTGAATTTGCTTCCCATAAGGATGACCGCCGGCCGGGCCTTTTGCCTGGTTCCAGGCGACGCCTCCCTGGTCTGATTTATCTCCATCAAAACACGTGTCGGTCAGAATCGGATTGCTTCCCGCCCACCTGTCCGTCGCATGCAGGGGCCAGGGAGCTCCGGTTGACCAACCGGGAATGGAGGGATTCGCTATCTCACCCCTCCACGCCGGAAGCATACCACCGGGAGGGAGCTTTCTGTTATCAACCGGCCACCAGCCACCATTGCCAAATCCCAACTGTCGCGGAATATAGAGCGAATGAAATATGGTGAGATAAACATGATTATATTCAATCCCTTGTTTTCCGGGAGGATTGTTCAGTAGTGGAAACTGATACGGGCTGGTAATCGCAACACCCGGGTTGGCATTTTTAATGGCTTGTAACTCCTGGGACCGGACCGGACAAAACCACATCGGCACCGTCAACCCGTAGGATACGAGGTTGGTGGCCATGGCCGCGTCCACGTCCCAGAGATTGCCTCCGGCATAGCCAACCGACATCGGAAACGAAGGCAACATACTCCGGGAACTGTCGGCGCTATAGCCATTGGCCACCACACCCCATTGCCGATAATCCGACGTGCAATTGGTTACCAGCGCCCGGAATTTCGCGCTGGCCAGGGCCGGCAGGAGCATGGCAGCCAAAATGGCAATAATGGCAATCACCACCAGCAGCTCAATCAGGGTAAAACCGTTCCCGGCAGAACCCCGGCTTTCCTGGCGTATGTGGTTCATTGGAATATTCTTATTAACTGTGACACCAATTGTATGCCACCTGATTGAGGATACGATGTTTTTCATGGTTTTTCCAGACAACTTTTATTTTATTTCAGTAATTCCCTCCAGCGGTTCTAAAACTGGAAGTGGCGATGAATCAATTTTCCGTCCGGCCTTCGTCAGTCCGTGCCCATTTACCCGTTGGCCATTCTCCCCCGGGAGGGTCCGATCATCTTCCGTATATGACAGAGCAGCCGACAGGGCGCCGCTCCTGATTGAGTCTTTCTGTTTTTCGGGCAGCATCCGATATTCGCTGGGCGCAACTTGATTGACGGCTTTGAACGTTCGGGAGAAATAAAAAGGGTCATCATAACCCAGCGCCGCCGCCACTTCTTTTACATTCAAAGAGGTACTGTCAAACAACCGACAGGCATGTTGCATGCGCAGATGAATAAAGTAATCAATGGGCGGACAGCCCGTCCAACGCTTGAACAAAGCGGAGTAGTGAGATGGGGAAACGTTCACCGCCGCTGCCAGGGTCGCAACATGCAGCGGCTGGTTCAAGTGCTGCAACATGTAAGAGATGCTTTGCTCAACTTTCTGCGCCACGTGGGATTCGCCATTGCTGACGTCTCGCTCGCCCCGTTTGGCTGGCAGGCCAAACGACCTTGAGGCGGTCACCGGCAACCGTTCAATGCCATTTCTCTTCATCTGTCCTCTATCGTCTATCATTTGATTAGTTCGGGCGGCGAACAAATTTGGTATTTTACAATCTTTTTTTGTTTTCTTTGCTTAAGCAATCGAAGGCGCGCTAAAGTGTTTCTGGAGCACCAGGGCGACGGTGCCCCGCAACCGGGATTGCACCTCTGAACCGGCGGGTACGATTCGAGTGACCGCATGCGTGAAGGAACGGCGTTTAACCGCCTCGGCTACAATTGGCCCTACTTTGTCCCAGACTCGCGTCACCTCTCCCACCACCATCAACACGTCTGGCGCGAGGCCGGTTACCAGCATGGCAATGCCTATTCCCAAATGGTGCGCCATTTGATTCAGCGCCTTGCCGGCCCTGGGATCGCCTTGCTCCACCAATCGTAAAATGTCACCAAATGGCACGATGGCCATGTCACTCTTGGAACCGATGGCACCCTTGGGAACCGAGGCGGATTCAGCATAATACCGCACGGCGGCGGCGTTGGAGGCCAGCATCTCCCAGCAACCGCTGTTGCCACAACGGCACTTGGGTCCATCCAACACCTGCGATACATGGCCAAATTCTCCCGCCACGCCGGTTGAACCGCGCACCAGCTGGCCATTCATAATCATGCCCACGCTGATGTCATCCGAAACGGTTACCGCCACAAGGTTATTCACCCCGTCGATATGTTGTCCCGACCACAATTCGGCCAGGGCACAGGCATTGGCGGCATTTTCCAGCTTCACCGGCAGGCCGGTTTCACGTTCGATCGGCGTCTTCAGATCCAGTTCACTCCAGCCCAGGGTCGGGGCAAAAATCAGCCGTTCCGAGCCAACTTCTATTCTCCCCGGCAAACTGATGCCGACCCCTTCATATGATTTCTTGGGATGGGCCCGGATTAAATCCGTTATCCGGTGGCTCAAACGGGCAACAAACTCGGAGGGATCCCTGGCAGTGGGCATGGATTCGAGCGCCGAAAATTGGCTTTCCATATTGGACACGGCCAAAGTGGTCCTCGCCGGCTGAACATCAACTCCAATAACTCCACACCGCTCGGGATTCAGATGTAGAAAAGTCGGTTTGCGACCGCGCGGCAAATTGCCAACGGCTCCCTCCCTCAACCATCGGTCCGCAATCAGCCGCCCGGCAATTACCGACACGGTGCTGCGCTGCAAACCCGAAAAGCGCATTAAATCGGCCCGCGACACCGGCTGATGACGTCGCACCAGATTCAACATGATTCGACTGTTGATATCGCGAACGGTTTCGTTGGTCGCCACTTGAAATTTGCTCAAATTTATTTTATGCATTGTTTTTTATGCACGGAATGTCATCAAAACACATACTTCGGGTTGCTTGTTTAATCAGTTTTTACCCTTTATCAGAGTGCTGTCAAGAATAAAGTTCGGAGTTCGAACAAACCAAACAATACCGGTGGGGCAATCCCAGCAGAAGACAGGGCTTGCCCGGGCGCGAGCCGAAAATCGTTACTGCTTGATGATTAAACTATTAGGCATCACAACATCCTACGACAATAAATTGGGCGCCAGACGGATTCAGGGGATTACAACTTCATTTTGTCATTTGGTCTACCAAAACCGAGGCAAAGGCAACTAAACGCCTGGCCACCATCGGAATGTCGAACCGGCTTTGCTCTCCCCAAATCGCGTTCCACCCGGACCTTTTGCATGCACATGCGATTCCGAATCCCGGGAAGAAAATCTCGGACGATCCCGGCGGGACCATCGGTTTTCCGGCTTCATGCGGGAACCAAACCCTGCACGGCGGCACGAAGGTAGCCCAGCGCGTAAGCCATACCCGCGTGCCACGGCGCCGCGCAGCTCATTTGCGGCGTATGATCGGGTATGATAACGCCACCGAAATTGTTCTGTTTCAAAATCCGCAGGACTCGCGGAACATCCACGTCGCCCTCGTCTATAAACGTCTCTCTGTAGAACGGTGCCTTGCCATGGACGTTGCGCAGATGCACGTAAGCCAGCCGGCCCAGCCGGCTATAGGTGTCCACCGCATCGTAAACATCGCCCGCGCTCATCTCGGCCAGCGTGCCGACGCAAAATTCAAGGGCGTTCGCCGGACTGGGATTCAAGTCAATCACCTTTTGATAAAGCTGCGGCTGATAAACCAGGCGCGGCTGGCCACGCATGGTCGGCAGCGGCGGATCATCAGGGTGCAGCGCGAGCTTGACGTTCGCTTCCTCGGCGACGGGCAGGATTTCGCGCAGGAAAATCTCCAACCGCCGCCAGAGTTCGGCGTGCGTGATGGGCGGCACCAAACCTTTCGGCGCGTTGGCATCGTAAACCATGTTCCAGACCATGCCATGGGGCATGGGTTCCTCCAGCGGACCTTCCATGCCTACGGACATGGCCCCGCCGCGCGCGTAGGGACCGGTCGTGCGTCCGCAAACCCCGGCGAGGCTGAAATTGTAGCCCATGATGGGGATGCCGGCCTCGCCCAAATTGCGGATGATCGTCTTCACATTTTCGAGTTGCCGACTCTTTTTCGGGCCGTCGAGCAACACGTCGTGCCAGTGGGCCGGATCGAAATTTTCAATCGCTTCGAGTTTCAACCCTTCAGCTTCAACCGCCTGGCGCAAATCGCGCAATTCCCCGGCGCTCCATAATTTTTCGGGGTCGCCGGCCTGGCCCCAACCCCGCGGCGTCCCGGTCGGCTGGTTGTCGTCTGGGTTGTGCGCGCCGCCTTTGAAATAATCCACCAGATGGGCCACGATGTGCGTGGCGCCGGCCTGTCGCGCAAACTGGAAATTGTCGCGCGTGAGCATGTGACGATAAAGTCCGAGTCCAAGTTGCATGGGAATTCAAAAGTTGAAGGGTTGGGCACCTGCGGTGAAGCCCAACGAATCCGCGCAGAAACAGAAATTCATAGCATTGAAATAAACATGTCGGATCCAGCAGAAACAGCAACGAGAAACCGGGCCTTCCGGCAAAATTCATCGTTTCATCCATTCCCCGGCAAGGTATGCTGCCGGCCATACCATGAATGGATCGAGAGAGACTGGAATTCTTCAACCCCGCCGGAACAGGATTCAAGGATCAGGAGTCCCAGGTTTGACTGAAGAGCGCTGGTCAGCGCGCAAAATTGTCCCGCTGCTTGGTTTTTGCCTTCTGGCTTTCGTTCACCAAAGTCTGGCCCTGGTCGAACCGCAATACGTGGAGCACATCGCCGGCCCCGGCGATTTCTATGTCGCTCAGGATGGCGCCGTGGCGCCCATTTACGTGGATACCAATGACTACGCCGCCGTACTCATTGCCGCCAATAATCTGTGCGCGGATGTGAACCGTGTCACCGGCCACACGCCTGTCCTCGTCAGCACGGAAGAAAATTTGGGAACGAATGCCATTATCATCGGCACGATTGGCAAAAGCCAAATCATTGACCGGCTGATCCAGGCAGGAACAATTGACATCTCTTCCATCACCAACCGATGGGAATCGTATTTCACCCAGGTTGTGCCCCATCCCCTGCCCGGCGTCGCCCACGGCCTCGTCATCGTGGGCAGCGATAAACGCGGAACCATCTACGGCATTTACGATTTGTCCGCCGAGATGGGCGTGTCGCCGTGGTATTGGTGGGCGGACGTGCCGGTGCCGCACCAGACCGCCATTTTCGTCAAGGCCGGTAAGTACGAGCAAGGGCCGCCCGCCGTCAAATATCGCGGTATTTTCCTGAACGACGAAGCACCTGACCTCACCGGTTGGGTCAATGAAAAATTTGACAATTATAACCACGCGTTTTACACGAATGTGTTCGAACTGCTGTTGCGGTTAAAGGCCAACTACCTCTGGCCGGCCATGTGGAACAACTGTTTCAACGAAGACGATCCCTTAAACCCCAAGCTCGCCGACGAGTACGGCATTGTCATGGGCACGTCCCACGTCGAGCCGATGATGCGGGCGGACAAGGAATGGAACCGGCTGGGTTACAATGCCCGGGATTGGAATTATCTGACCCACTCAAGCCTGCTCGACTCATTCTGGAAAGATGGCCTGGCACGGAACAAAAATTACGAGAATGTCATCACCATTGCCATGCGCGGCAAAATTGATACGCCGATGTCCGAAACCGCCAACATCTCCCTGCTGGAGGAAATCGTCGCGGCCCAACGGAAAATCATCGAGGACGTATATCAAACGAACGCCGCCGCCGTGCCACAGGATTGGGCGCTCTACAAGGAAGTCCAGGAATACTACGAAAAAGGCATGCGCGTGCCGGACGACGTTACGCTGCTGTGGTGCGACGACAACTGGGGCGACCTCCGCCGATTGCCAACACCGGGAAGCCGGCAACGCTCTGGCGGCGCCGGGATTTATTATCACTTTGATTACGTCGGTGGACCGCGCAATTACAAATGGCTCAACACGAATCCCACCGCAAAAATCTGGGAACAGATGAACCTGGCGTATCATTACGACGCCAACCAGATTCGGATTGTGAATGTCGGCCACCTCAAGGGCTACGAATTGCCGATCGAGTTTTTCCTGGGTCTGGCCTGGAATCCGGAACAATGGCCAAAAGAAAAAATCCCTGAATTTACCCGGTTATGGGCTGAACGTCAGTTTGGTCCGGAGTACGCGACCCAAATTGCTGACATCCTTTCCAAATACACAAAGTATAATGGCCGGCGCAAACCGGAGTTGCTGGACCCGAATACCTTCAGTCTGGTGCATTATCAGGAAGCAGACAACGTGCTCGCCAATTGGAAATCGCTCACGGCCGAGGCGGAGAACATTTACCAGAAACTGCCGCGGAGCGAGCGCGATGCCTTCTTTGAACTGGTGCTTTATCCCACCCGGGCCTGCGAACTGGTCAACGACCTTTACATCACGACGGCGAAGAACCGCTTGTACGCCGGCCAGGGCCGCGCCAGCGCGAATGATTATGCAGCGCAGGCACGGACATTGTTCCAGGCCGACGCGGATTTATCGGCCTATTACAACCACGCGTTGGCCGGGGGCCGGTGGGACCACATGATGGACCAGACGCACATCGGCTACAGCTATTGGCAACAGCCGCCGACGAACGTCATGCCGCAAGTGGAGGAGATTCAAATTCCGACAAATGCGGAGATGGGAATAGCCCTCGAAGGTTCGACCAACATCTGGCCGGGTGCTTCGGACGAGCCCGTCTTGCCGCCGTTCGACAAATTCAATCAGCCCGCGCGATTCATTGACATTTTCAACAAGGGACAAACGCGGTTTCAATTTTCGGCCACGCCCGGTGCGCCGTGGATTGAATTGAGCGCCACCCGCGGCACGATTGAACAGGAGCAGCGCCTTTGGGTGAGCGTGGACTGGGCCAGGGCGCCCAAAGGTTCACATCACGGTTTTGTGAAAATCACCGGCCCCGGCAAACCGGTTGCCGTGAAAGTGGACCTTTTCAATCCCCGGAAACCGGCGAAAGAATCGCTGGAAGGTTTTGTGGAAGCCGACGGTTACGTTTCCATTGAGGCGGTGCATTACACGAAGAAAATTGACGCCGGTCCGGTGCGCTGGGAGGAAATTCCCGATTTGGGACGGACACTTTCGGCCATGAGCATCTTCCCCGTCACCGCGCCGAGCGTGATGCCACCAAAAAATTCGCCGTGCCTGGAATATCAAATGTATCTGTTCCGTCCGGGGAAGGTGGAAGCGGAGGCGATTATTGACCCGACGCTGAATTTCGTTCAAGGCCGGGGTCTCCGCTATGCGCTGTCATTTGACGATCAGTCCCCCCAGATCGTCACCGCCGTGCCCGCCGCTTACACCGCCCTGGATGGAAACCACGACTGGGAAACCACCGTGAAGGACAGCGTTCGCAAGGTTAAAACCACCTTTACGCTGTCGAAGACCGGCTATCACACGCTGAAATTCTGGATGGTGGATCCGGGCGTGGTGTTGCAGAAACTCGTGGTCAACCTCGACGGGGTGCAACCCAGTTATCTTGGCCCGCCGGAAAGTTATCATAGCACCGTTTCGCCCGCCCCCTGACCATGAAAAAGAACCAGCTGGCCGCGTTCGCCACGGCACTTGCCTTGACGTTTGTCTTCACGGCTTGTCGGAGCGTTGATACCAGGGCGGGCGTCAATGGCTCCGGCGCTTTCGCCACCGGTCATTATCGCAACCTGTTTGCCGAGGACGGCCATTCGCCGCAGGAAATCCAAAACAAAATTGATTCGGCGTTTCAGCAGTTATTCCACGGCGACCCGGCCCAACAGGCGGTTTTTTATTACGCCGGCAACAATGCCAACGGCCCGCTGGCTTACCTCACCGACATCAAACACCACGACGTTCGCACCGAAGGTTTGTCTTACGGCATGATGATCGCCGTGCAACTGAACCGGCAGAAGGAATTCGACGCGATTTGGAACTGGTCAAAAACGCACCTGTACCATGATTCGCCGACGCACCCGTCCTGCGGATTCTTCTCGTGGCAGGCGAAGACAAACGGTGAGACGATGAGCGAGTTCGTTGCGCCGGATGGCGAGTCGTATTATGTCATGGCCCTTTACTTCGCGGCCAATCGCTGGGGCAATGGCACGGGAATTTATAATTACCGGGCCGAGGCCAACCGGTTGTTGACCGACATGCGGCATCGCCAGCCAATCACCGGACAACTTTTCATGCTCAGGAGAAATTCAGGCGCACGCACCAATTTTACGGTGACCGCCGGACCGCTGTTTGACGCCAAACACAAAATGGTCCTCTTCTCGCCCAGCACCGAACGCGGTTCCTTTACCGATCCGTCCTATCATCTGCCCGCTTTCTACGAATTATGGGCGCGCTGGGGGCCGCCGGCCGACAGCAATTTTTGGGCGGCAGCGGCGGCGGCCAGCCGCGATTTCTTCCCGCGCGTGGCCAATCCGGCCACGGGCCTGACTCCCGACTACGCGAATTTCGACGGAACCGTCGTCAGCAACCGTTGGAACAAGGGCGCGGTCAATTTCCGGTTTGACGCGTTCCGCACCGCGGGGAACTGGTCGGTGGACTGGTCGTGGTGGGGCAAGGACGTTCGCGAACGGGAATTGAGCGACAAGTTGCAGGCGTTTTTCGAGTCCAAAGGAATGGGCACTTATGGCTGCCAGTTCACGCTGGACGGCCGGCAACTCGACGACCGGCATGCCCAGGGGCTGGTCGCCGTAAATGCCGACGCCAGCCTGGCGGCAACGAATCCGCGGTCGAGAAAATTCGTCGAGGCCTTGTGGAACACCCCGACACCGGATGGCAGCGAGCGTTATTACGAAGGGTTGCTGTATATGATGGCGCTGCTGCATTGCAGCGGCGAATTTCGCATCTGGACGCCTCAATGATGGCGAAATCCTTGCCAAACAGCGTAGCGGCTTTCGGCAGAAAGCCGCGCTTGCTCGTATTATGGATTTGCGGCGCTCGGCCGAGCGCCGCTACATCATTTACTATGAAAACGACATGGTCTTTCTCACGCTTATTTCCAATTCTCCTGCTGGCGGGAATTTGCAGCTCTCGCGGCGCGGGTGAATTTGCCAGCGGCCAATATCGCAATCTGTTTGTCGAAGGCGGCCATGCGCAGTCGGAAGTTAACGCAAAAATTAATGCCGCCTTCCAGCAGTTGTTCCATGGTGATCCCGACACGCAGGCGGTTTATTTTCCCGCCGGCACGAACGCGAACGGGCCGCTCGCTTACGTCAGCGACATCGGTAGCAAGGACGTGCGCTCGGAAGGCATGTCCTACGGCATGATGATTGCCGTGCAACTGGACAAGCAAGCCGAGTTCGATGCCCTCTGGAACTGGGCCAATACGTTCATGTATCACGATTCGACGAACCATCCTGCCCATGGCTATTTCTCGTGGTCCATGAAGACCAACGGCACGCCGAATGACGAAACGCCCGCGCCTGACGGAGAGCAATATTTCGCCATGTCGCTCTACTTTGCGTCGGGACGCTGGGGAAATGGCTCCGGTATCTACAACTACCGCGCCGAGGCTGACCAGCTGCTCACCGACCTGCGACATCGTGCGTTAATCACCGGGTCAACCATTAACGGACCAATGACCGCCGGAGCGATTTTTAATGATGAAAATAAATTGGTCCGCTTTACCCCGGACGTTAAGAACTGGAACCACACGGATCCTTCCTACCAGTTGCCGGCCTTTTACGAACTGTGGGCGCGCTGGGGACCGGAGAAAGACCGGTCTTTCTGGAAAGCGGCGGCGACGGCCAGCCGCGATTTCTTCCAGCGCGCAGCCAATCCGGTCACGGGTCTTGCTCCCGATTACGCCAATTTTGACGGTACCCCGTGGGCTGCGCCGTGGAACACCCACAGCGCTGATTTCCAATATGATTCGTGGCGCACGGCCATGAACTGGTCGGTGGACTGGGCGTGGTGGGGCAAGGATGCCCGGGAAAGACAAAGGAGCGACCGCATCCAGTCGTTTTTCGAATCCAAGGGAATGAACACCTACGGCAACCGGTTCACGCTCGCCGGCCGGCAGTTTGGCAACGAGCACGCAACGGGTCTGGTGGCCATGAACGCCGTGGCCAGCCTTGCCGCCACGAATCCGCGCGCCAAACAATTTGTCGAGGCCTTGTGGCAGACGCCGGTCCCGACCGGCCAATGGCGTTATTATGACGGCATGTTGTATCTGTTGGGAATGCTTCATGGCAGCGGCGAGTTCCGCATCTGGACGCCCCGGTAACGGAACCACGACATTTTTTATCTCCCGGCAAACCAAGTGACCAAACGGTGCACAAAAAAACTTTGCCATGGAGAATTTTCGACAAATCGTAGCTTTATCCATTGCCGCCCGAAATAACGGCTGAAATACTGTTGAACACATCTGACCTGCATCACTACCATTTGCCGGCTTTTGTAAGACAGCAACATGAACAAACCATCCACCGCCAGTCAGTCCACCCTCCGCAGTGCTACGGAGGACGGGCCGATTTATAAAAACCGCGCCCTGCCCCCGGCCAAACGCGTCAAAGACCTGTTAGCGCGCATGACCCTCGAAGAAAAGGCCGCGCAAATGATGTGCGTCTGGCAGAAAAAATCTGAGACCCTGTTGGATGCCGAGGGAAATTTTAATCTCCGGAAAGCCAAAGCTGCCTTCAAACACGGCCACGGCCTCGGCCAGGTGGGCCGTCCCAGCGACGCCGCCAAGGGCAAAAATGCGCGCGAAATGGCGGAGTTGACCAACGCCATTCAGAAGTTCTTCATGGAAAACAGCCGCCTGGGCATCCCGGTGATGTTTCATGAAGAATGCCTGCACGGCCACGCCGGAGTCGGTTCCACCAGCTTTTCCCAGCCGATTGGCCTGGGCGCAACGTTCAATCCCGAACTGGTCGAATTGCTTTACACGATGACGGCCGAGGAAACACGCGCCCGCGGCGCGCATCAGGCCCTCACGCCGGTGGTGGACGTGGCGCGGGATCCGCGTTGGGGGCGGGTCGAGGAAACCTTCGGCGAGGATCCGTATCTGGTGACGCAACTGGGCATCGCCGCGGTTCGCGGGTTTCAAGGCGACGGTTCGTTCCGCGACCAGAAACGGGTCATCGCCACGCTCAAACATTTTGCCGCGCACGGCCAGCCCGAATCCGGCATCAATTGCGCGCCGGTAAACGTCTCCGCCCGCCTGTTGCGGGAAACCTTTTTGCAGCCCTTCAAAGAGGCAATCCAAAAGGCGGGCGCCATCAGCGTGATGGCGTCGTACAATGAAATTGATGGCGTGCCGTCGCACGCCAGCGAATGGCTGTTGCGCGACGTACTCCGCCGGGAATGGGGTTTCAAAGGCTTCGTGGTCTCGGATTACTATGCCATCTGGGAATTGGGCTATCGCCCCGACACGCATGGCCATTTTGTCGCCGGGGATAAAAAAGAGTCGTGTGCCCTCGCGGTGCGCGCCGGGGTGAACATCGAATTTCCGGAACCGGACTGTTACCTGCATCTGACCGAACTGGTTCGCAAAGGGGCGCTCAAGGAATCGCAGTTGGACAACCTGGTCGCACCCATGTTGTTCTGGAAATTCAAGATGGGCTTGTTCGACGATCCCTATGTGGATCCCGAAGAGGCCGACCGGATTGTGGGTTGCGAGGAAAACCGCCGGCTGGCGTTGCAGGCGGCGCGCGAAACCATCACGCTGCTCAAGAACACGGACAACCTGGTGCCGTTAAACCCCAGCAAAATCAAAACCCTCGCGGTCATCGGACCCAATGCCGACCGCGAATTGCTCGGCGGTTACAGTGGCAAGCCCAAATTTTACACCTCGCT
>JANWKE010000139.1 GCA_025451535.1 Verrucomicrobiia bacterium | reverse complement strand
CGATATCTTCCGCAAAGAAGAGGAAAAATTGCGCCGCAAGAAGCTCGCTCGACTCCAAAACTCCGCCGCCGCCCTCGGTTATCGCTTGATTGAATCCCAATGACTTATACCGCTTGTTTCTCAGGAGCGGCGCTCTGTGAGCGCCGTCGTTTAATGAGGTGGGATTGACGGCGGTCATAGACCGCCGTTACAGGTTTAATTCGCGTTGCTGAAGATATTCCCGAGGTAAACCGGCTTGCGCGACGGCGCAAGCCACAAATACGCACTTGGGTCTTTCCATGACCATAGATTGCCATCCGCAGCCAGGGCGATGCAACCGGAAGGATAACTTCGATAAGAATAAAGCCCTATCCAACCTGAATAGGTTCCCAGTTGGACGGGTTTCACCGAGTCAGGATTGCGGGTCCACCCCCCGAGTTGCGGCCATTCCCAGAGCGTACCGTCCTCGCGGATGGCAAGTATTGAGTTGTCTGCTGCAAAAGCGGTGGCCTTCCATGTCATGCTTTTCCCAAGCCGAACCTCCATTGTCTTTTGGTTTTCCGCGTTGGCAAACAGCCGGAGTTCGCCGTTCGTTTTAATTCCCCCGGTCCAATCGCCCATCGAGGTGTACGCCCAGGCTAAAGATGCAAAACCTTTGTTTAACAATTGCCATGACTCGAGCGGCTCCAAATGCGGCTTGGGATTTGCATTACGCGGCCCGAATACGAGCATCCAGATACTGCCACCGTCCTTCCGTACATAGGTTCGGCCCTGTGAAAAAACGGCCGTCCAATTTGTTTCCTGTCCGAGACGCATGAGTGGCGTCGCCGAAGACGTCCTTGACTTATCCGAGCCAGAGTAATCACGGTCTACTATCCAACACCAAAGGGTGTGGTCGTTTTTCAAGAGCAAAAATCCCACTCCGCCGGCCACCTGAAGCCAATTCGTATCCGTACCGATCCGGGTCATTGGATAACCCGAACGTTCAGGGTAAGTTTTACACGTCCACAGGCTGCCATCCGATTGGATGGCTAGGATGCGATAGAAATCCGAAGTTGCGTCCACCCAATTTGATCCCCTAACAGATTTCTGGGTATTCAAAAACGGAAAGATTCTACCATAGTTACCCAGGCCGATTCGTTCCGTCCACAATCTGCCGTCCGGCAGTACTGCGGAAATGGTTGTAAAATTCTGGAGCGAAAGCTTTGGGGGCTTGGTACTACTCAATCGCGCTGGCCCGTGCGGTGGCTCAATCGGTATCAACAATTCCCAGGCGCGAAAATAAATCGCATGGCTCAGGCAGAAGACCGCGGCGAACGCGGCCAGAACGGCGACTAAATTGCGCCACCAGAGTTTCCCATCCGGTTGGGACCATTTAAAATTTCCAACTGTGAGATACGCCAGAACGAGCAACAAAATGGGAATGCCTAAACGAAACTTGAGAAAGATCACTCCCAGCTGCGCGTACGTGAAGCCATGGCCGAGTCTGGCGATGGCAATGGCTTCGCCAGCCAGATACAGATACATGGCAGCGGACAAGACCAGGGTAAGACCGATGGCCTGCAGGGTCGTGCGCGCGAGCGTCGAGGCATAAAACGCAATGAAGAAAATCACAGCAGCGAGGACAAAAATGTAATAATTAAGGTCGTGCCCCCTTTCCACAACAAAAGGCATTAATCCGCCGAGAACCAGGCTCAGAATCAGCGCAGTGAAAAATTTAATGGCAAATTGCACGCGTCGTGAAACCGGCAGGCAAAATTGCGATTCGGTGACGCCAATCCGATGTTCCTCCGCAACGGCTGCGCTCCCGATCAGCAATGGCATCGCCAGCCAAAGCGCCCAAATCAATTCAAGCAGTCCTCTGACATTCGGACTGTCAAAATTTGGATGAACCTGGCGGATGACAACCGATGCGAGATGCAAGGTTAAGACCACGGCGGAAATCAGGATGTTCACCTGTTGCAGTTGCAGTTCTTTCCAAACGAGAGAAGAGAACCAGTGACGCGGGTAGCTTGAAACTTTTGTTGGTGTCGAAATTCTTTTGCGCGAGGAAATTGCGATCACGCCACCCGTCCATTGGAGGTCCTGCGCCTGGAGAAATAATCGGCAGGCCCAGAAAAACCCGGCAACGGAATAGAGTAAAAGTACAGTAGGTATGACGTAATTTTCCGTTTGATTTGACCAATGAAAACGTTCGTAAAAGGCATACAGCGTCACCATGATGGCCAGCGGGGTCAAAAGCGTGAGCCAGAAGGCTTCTAACATCCGCCGAACCAAGAGTGTCGTCCAAAGTCCTCCACTGAAAATAACCAGGCCGCATATAGTCAAAACACCGAAAGGAAAGGGAATGTGGTAAACAGGATTCAGTTGGAAATAAACTCTGTAGCAGACAAACAGCGCCAACAAAATGGAAGCAAACGCAATTGCAAGAATTATTACTTTGGTCCACAAAACACTTGAGCGTTCGATCGGTTGGGAGAGCTGAACGGGGAAGGTTTTGGAACTGAATTCATTGCCGAATGTCGCCAGACTTAGCAATAAACAGCCCAAGCCGAACCAGACCGACAAAATGTCGGGATTATATGGCACATTGTTAAGGGCCAGAAATTGGAGGCAAGGGGGCAATACCGCAATCACCGCCAGCGCAGCAAACCACGCCGGCAACAGCAGGCGGATTTCTTTTTTGACGAGCGGGCTCATGCGGTGGCTTTTTTCAAAAGGTCCGAGGCCACGAAAATTTCCTCCAGCGACAGCGATTCACAGCGCAGTTCCTCCGGCGAAAGCGACTTGAACCTCTCCAACAGCGGTTCGCTGTTGCCATTGGCGAGAATTTCCACTTCGCGCCCGTTTTGTCTCACGTTCAACGCGCCAGGAAAGTCTAGTTGCGCCGGCGGTTGCGCAAATCGCGCATGGATTTTCCGGAACCGGTCGCGCGCGGCATCGGCTCCCATCGTCAGCAGTTCGCGCCCTTGCTCGATGATGGTGAATTTGTCAATCAAACCCTCGAATTCGGAAATAAGATGCGTGGAGACAAATACCGTCCGGCGAGAGGGGTCGCCCGACTGGTAGGCGCCAATGACCGTCTCGATGAATTCACGACGGACAATCGGGTCGAGACCGGAAGTCGGCTCGTCGAGCACGAGCAGTTCGGGCTCCGGACAAATCGCGCCAATCAGGGCGAGTTGTGTTTTCTGACCTTTGGAGAGGTGGTTGGCTTTCTGATTTGGATCCAGTTGAAATCGCTTGAGTAGATCAGCCTCAATGTCTTGATTCCAGTGTTTGCGGAACGATGCCAGGTATTCCAGTGTGCCGCGCACGGTCATCCACGGGTAAAATGCCACGGCGTCCGGCACGTAGGCGAGCCGCGATTTTACGGCTACTTCGTGCTTCTGCGGATCGACTCCGAAAACGTATGCCGTGCCTGAATTGGGCCGGAGCAGATTCAGCAAGCACTTGATGGTCGTGGTCTTGCCCGCGCCGTTTCGGCCGAAAAAGCCGTAGCAGGTGCCGGCACGGACGCTCAACGTCAGGCCATTCACCGCGTCCAGCTTGCCATAACGACGGTGGAGGTCCCGGATTTCGATGACGGGAATTTCAGTATTCATAGAATTACGAGATGGAAAAACATTCAACATTCAACGCCCAACATTCAATGAACCAAAGGTGGCGGACACTTGAGCGTTCGATGTTGAGTGTTGAATGTTGAGTGTTCATTTGTTTTCTTCCTCCTTCGATTTGCGTTCGAAGTAATCGAGCCGTTCCTTGACCAGCGCCAGAAACTTCTCGCGGTCCACCTGCAGGTGATGCGCCATTACCACCGCCTCATCAATTTCCCTGAGCAACAGCTTGTTTTTGACCTGTTTGGTGAACGGTGAATTGTTCTCCTTCAAAAAACAGCCTTTGCCGGGGAGGGTTTCAATCACGCCCTGGCTTTCGAGTTCCGCGTAAGCCTTGGCGATGGTGTTGCGGTTCACGCGCAATTCCTCGGCCAGCGGGCGGATGGAGGGCAACGATTCGCCGGGCCGCAAGGAGCCGGCGGCCGCCGCGTAACGGATTTGATCCACCAGTTGCAGGTAAACCGGCTTGCCGGACTTGAAATCAATCTGAAATATCATCGTGTCGCCAAGTGTCATAGGACAATATGACAGTTAGTTCCGGGCGTCAAGAAGATTTTTTTGGCGGAACAGGCGGGGTTGGTAGGGCTGACCTGCCGGTCAGCCGGATTTTGGAGCACGGCGGCGCGCACCCTACCCGCGTTGCGCCGAAAGCACGGCTTCCGCCACGCGCTCGACGCTGATGCCATTCATGCAGCGGAAATCAATCGGACATTCGCGCAGGAAACAGGGCGAGCAGGGGGCGTCGGGCTTCAGCAAACGATGCCGGGTGTCGCCTGGCAGACCCGGCCCGGTCAATTCCGGAGATGTGCTGCCGAATGGCACCACAACCGGCGTGCCCAGCGCGGCGGCCACGTGCATCGGGCCGGAATCGTTGGTTAGCAACACGCGGCAAAATTTCAGCAGCGCCATTAGCTCGCGAAGGGAAGTCTGGCCGGCCAGAGTTCGGAGTTCGGAGTTCGGAGTTCGGAGTTCGGAACTGACGCGTTCAGCGAGCTGCACGTCATTTTGGCCACCGAAAATCAGCCAGATGCAATTTGTTCGCTGCTGGATTTCCTTCGCGGCGGAAATAAAACGTTCGACCGGCCAGCGTTTGGCTGGTCCGTACTCTGCGCCGGGATTCAAGCCGAAGATGGGCTGTGTGATTTTGTCCAACCCGAATTTTTTCTTTGCGGCTTCAATTTCGTCTGGCGAGACGAATAATTGCGGCGGCAGCGGGTCCGCGTTCGCTCCCAGAGCGCCGACAAGATGCAGATACTCGTGGATTTGATGTTCGTTTGTAGCCGCGCTTGTGAAAGCGCGGCCATTTGAAGTAACCCGCCGATTCACATCGGCGGCCACGAGTTGTCGGATTTCACTAACAGACCGTTTCTGCATTTGCATGGCATCCGCCCGCGGAGCAATCGCCCGGGTAAGAAAAAAACTCCGCCAGGGACGGGCGTAACCGATGCGTTGAGGAATTCGGGCAAGCCACGGTTCAATGGCCGAACGCGGCGAATTCGGCAACACCAGAGCCAAATCAAACCTGCGCCGACGAAATGGAGAAAGGAAAAATAGAACCCGTTTTGCAGAATGCTGAATTTGTTCCGGCTCTTGTTGTTTCAAACTGTTTTCAAACTCTGCGACATTTTCAACATGCGGCTTGGCTGGCCGCATTGAAATTTGAAGTTTGCTGGCGACCTGCCAAACGCTTTGATCTGTTGTGAAGACGATGATTTCATCAATGGCGGGGTGATGTTGCCACAGGTCACGCAACTTATCCGACGTCAGCAACGTGATCTGTGCGTCGGGAAATTTTTCGCGCAATCGCATCAGCGCGGGCGTGGTCATCACCGCGTCGCCCAGCCAGTTGGTTCCGCGCACGAGAATGTGGCGAGGAGAGGAGGTAGAGGGTGGAGGATGGATTTCCATCTTCTATCCTCCATCTTCCACCCTGGCTTTTTGCGTCCTGGCCGTCGGCGCCGGTTTCCAGCGTTTATGGACCCAGAACCAGTTCGCCGGGTCCCGCAGCACGGCGGCTTCGTGCAGCCGGAGTACGTCCCGCATAATATTTTCGACCGGGCGCGGCTGGCCGTTTTCATGGGTGGGAATTTGTTCGCCCAGTTCCAGCCGCCATTTGGCCAATCCGATGCGATAACAGACCGCGGCGTAAAGTTCGCAATCATAACGCAGGGCGAAAACTGCCGGGGACGGATTGGTGGAACAATCGTGTCCGAGAAACGGCAGGCGCAACCCGTGGTCGCCACCGTGTTGATCAATCTGCAAACCGAGAATAATCGCCGGCTGGTTCATGGCCGCGCGGAGCAGGGGACCGCCGGTGCGGCGCTCAAAAAACAGGCAATCGGATTGGCTGCGCAATTCTTCCAGCAGGCGATTCAGGCCGGGCTGATTCAAGGCGCGATACGTGGTCGCGGATTGATAGCCCGGCACGATGTCGCTGAACCGCGCGTAAAGTTCGAAGTTGCCGAAATGTCCGCCCGCGTTGACGACGCGGCGCGGTGGCAGCAGGCGTTCACTGCCAATATGTTCCAGGTGCGGGCGCAACTCGTCAAAACTCATGGAGACGGTTTTGACCGCGCTGGCATAATTCTCCCCGAGGCGCCGGAAATTTTCCTTCGCCAGCGCCCGGATTTCGGCCGGCGATTTTTTACCTTTGAAACACATCGTCAGATTTTTCAACGCCACCCGCCGGTGCCGCGCGTCGAGCCAGTAAGCGAGCGCGCCGCCCGCCCGGCCCAGGCGCGCGACCCAGGTCAACGGCAGCGCCTGTAATAACGCCACGAGCGCCCGGCCGAGCCAATAGATCAACGTGTTCATCTTCAGCGGAAGCAGATCCGGCGGACGCAATCCTGAAAGTCATTCGCGCCGCTGACGATCTGGATTTCGACACGCATGAAATAAATCGGCAGGTCGCGCCGGTCAATTTTGGGGAAGCGCACGGCGTCTTTTTGCGTGGTGATGATGGTGTTGGCCTGGCGCTTTTTTCCGCGGTTGATGACGTTCAGCACTTCCTGCTGCGTGAAACGGTGGTGATCGGCGAAGCGCTTGGAATAAACCAGTTCCGCGCCGAGTTTGACCAGGCTTTGCTCAAAACTTTCGGGCTGGGCAATACCGCTCAGCGACGCAATTGTGCGCCCTTTCAGAAAGTCCAGGCCGATGCGTTCGCCGGTGAACACGTCCTCGAGATACAGCGGATGATGCACGCATTCGATGATGGCGGCGTCCGGATTCAAATCGGTCAGGCGCCGGCGGAGTTCGGCGGTCTGGCCGTCGCTCTTGGTGATGAAAATGGTCTGGGCCCGCGCGATATGCGACGGTGGCTCACGCAGGGTGCCGCGCGGCAGCAAATATTCGTTGCCAAACGGCTGCTGGCGATCCACCAGCACCACGTCGTGACGGCGTCCGCGCAAATCCCAGTATTGAAAGCCGTCGTCCAGCAGCAGCGTGTCGCAGCCAAATTTTTCAATCGCATAACGTCCGCTCTTCACGCGGTCCTTGTCCACGAGCACGATGACGTCCTTCAAGTTCGACGCGAGCATGTAAGGCTCGTCGCCGGCCATTTCCGAGTCCAGCAGGAGCGATTTGCCGTCGGAGACCACGCGCGGCGGCGTCTGGTCTTCACGGAGGAAAATTTTGTTCAACAGCCAGACGTGGACGGGCGGCGGCTTGGAACGGTAGCCGCGCGACAGGATGGCGACGTTGCGGCCGGCGTCGCGCAGCTCGCGCGCAAACTTTTCGACGACGGGCGTTTTGCCGGTGCCGCCCACGGTGAGGTTGCCGATGGCGATGACCTGCACGCCGAGGGTCTTGTCGCGAAAGATGCGGACATTGTAAAGCCAGCGGCGCATTTTGACTCCAGCTTGAAAGAGTTTGGAGCCGCCGAACAAAAAGCCGCGCATCAACGCCGCCCGGGTATCGCGGCGCTCGCCGGAGATGACTTCGAGGGCGAAGGTTTCGAGGCTTTCTATCCAGTCCCGGAAACGTTCACGCATGGGGCTTCAATGTGCCAAGCGGCGGGGTACACAGCAAGTATCCCATCGTAATCTTAATCCGGCTCTTAATCGTAATCGTTGAGAACGGATTAAGATTAAGCTGACGATTAAGATTAAGATTTTTAAAATCCCATCCGTGAAATTTCCTTCTCCAGGGCCATCTGGAATTGCTGCACGTCCGGGGCGGACGGTTTGTAGCCTTGCTGTTTGGGCACGACCCCGAGCTGTCCGGTCTGGTCGAGATACCAGTCGGCGGTCTGGCCGTCGCTGAAGGTGACCTTGCCGCTGACAATCGCGCCGGGCCGGGTCAATTGGTCCACACTGACGGAAACCTTGCCGGCGGCGGGCGGCGGTTCGGCGGTTGGCGTTGCCTCTTCTGGCGCGGTGGCCTTGGGCGCCGCGGCGGGCGGCGGTTCGGCGTTTTTGGGCGGTTCGGGATCCTTCGGCGTCAGTTTCAAGTCATCCACGAGCAACCGCACCTCCATGTAGGTAAGCCGGAGGCCGAGTTCCTCCGCCAGCCGGCTTTGAATCTCCGAAAGCTTGGCGCCTTGCAGAATCCAGGCGGTGACGCGCTGGCGTTGGTTTTCGTCCAAATTCATGATGGAAATGTTATTGTGAGATTTCAAGAAAGCCAGTGCAAGGTTGCGCCGCGTCTTTCACCGGGCGCGCTGGGTCACGGCCATTTTGCCGATGTTGGTGAGTACGTCCCAGGCGGGTCCGGGAAATTTGTGCATTTGCGTCAGCACGTCTTCGAACGCGGTCAGAAACCACTGTGCGTCGGCTTCGGTGATGACCAGCGGCGGCAGCAACTTGATCACGTCAACGCCATGGCCGGCCACCTGCGTGATGATATGATGCTTGTCCAGCAACGGGATGATGGCCGCTTGCGGAAACAGGCTTTTGTCCATGGTATGACACATCGTCCAGGCCATCTTGAGGCCGAGTGATTTCGGCGAGCCAAGCTCAATGCCGATCATCAGGCCGCGCCAGCGGACGTCCTTCAGGAGTTCGAATCGCGATTGCAGGTCGCGCAAACCGTTGCCGATGAAATCACCCATGCGGGCGGCGTTGGCGATGAGCTGGTGGCGATCCAGCACATCCAGCGCCGCCAGCCCGGCCGCCATGGCAAAGCTGCCCTGGCTGAAGGTTGAACTGTGGACCACCGATCGTTGCATGGAGCTGAAGACCTTCTCGTGAATCCATTTTTTGCACAGCACCGCGCCGACCGGGACGAAACCGCCCGAAAGCGTTTTGGCCAGAACCACAATGTCCGGATCCATCTCCGGGCCGTCATGCTCAATGGCGAGAAATTTTCCGGTTCGGCCCATGCCGGATTGCACCTCGTCCGCCACGAACAGCGCGCCGTATTTGCGGCAGAGGCGTTGCGCCTCCAGCAAATAACCGGGCGCGGCCAGGTTGACGCCTTTGCCCTGTACCGGTTCGACGACGAAGGCGGCCACGTCGCCCTTCTGGAGCTGGGTTTCCAGGGCCGCCAGGTTGCTGAAGGGGACGATCCGGCAATGCGGCAGGAAGGGCTCAAAGCCCTCGCGGAAATTTTCGTCGCCGTTGATGGAAAGCGCGCCATAGGTCAGCCCGTGAAACGATTTTTCGCAATGAATCACCGTGGGTTTGCCGGTGGCGCAACGGGCGTATTTGAGCGCCGTTTCAATGCCTTCCGCGCCCGAGTTGGTGAAAAACACCATGTCGAGCTGGTTCGGCATGCGTTTCTTCAGCTCCGCCGCCAGCAATCCGGACAGCAACGGTGCTTCCAGTTTCACCAGGCTCGGATAATCCGCGTTCAGGAAATCAATCAGCACGCGGCGGACATCGGGATGGTTGCGGCCGAGGCCGAACACGCCGTAGCCCGAAAGCAGGTCCAGGTACTTCTCGCCTTTAATGTCCCAGAGATACGGGCCTTCAGCGCGGACGTAACAGCGGTCGAAGCCGATAGTCTTGAGGGCGCGGACGTTCGCCGGGTTGACGTGCTCCGACTGGAGCTCGTAGTTTCGACCCGCGTGCCGGTTCAACAACCCGATAATATCCAGAGTGGATTCCTGGGACATGAAAAAATTGTGCCGGCATGATAGACACTCACCCTTTTAAAATCCAGTCATAACCTTTCGCCTCGAGTTCCAGCGCCAGTTCCTTGCCGCCGGTGCGGACGATCCTGCCGTCCACCAGAACGTGGACGAAATCCGGCACAATGTAGTTCAGCAGCCGTTGGTAATGGGTGATGACCAGTTGCGCGTTGTCGGCGCGCTTCAGCTTGTTGACGCCGCTGGAAACAATCTTAAGTGCGTCAATGTCCAGGCCGGAATCCGTTTCATCCAGGATGGCCAGTTTGGGTTCCAGCACGGCCATCTGAAAAATCTCATTGCGTTTCTTTTCGCCACCGCTAAAGCCTTCGTTGACCGAGCGTTTCAACAAATCGTCGCTCAATTCGAGCAGTTTCATCTTGTCCTTCACGACGGTGAGGAACTCCATGGCGTCGAGTTCCGGCTCGCCTTTGGACTTGCGGATTTCGTTGAGCGCGGCCTTGAGAAAATAAGTGCTGTTCACGCCCGGAATTTCGACCGGGTACTGGAACGCGAGGAACAAGCCCTCCCGCGCGCGCTCCTCGGGGTCGAGGTCAAGCAGGTCGTGGCCGTCGTAAAGAACCTCACCGCCGGTCACGTCGTAGCCGTCGCGCCCGGCCAGCACGGCGGCCAGCGTGCTTTTGCCGCTGCCGTTCGGGCCCATGACCGCATGGACTTCGCCGGCAGAAACGGTGAGGTTGACGCCTTTCAGAATTTGTTTGTTCTCGACACCCGCCGAGAGGTTTTTGATTTCGAGTATCGGTTTGCTCATTTTCTAAAATTGTTTCAACCACGGATGGACACGGATAAACACGGATCTACTTAATACAGCGCGCGTCATAAATCCTCCCTCTCCTCCATGTTAATGGAGGTGAGGGCCGGGGAGAGGAGGCGTTTTTTGGGTTGCCCCTCTCCTCGATCCTCTCCCCACTCCTTTGTCGTGGGGAGAGGAAGAAAATCGGGCCTCATAAATCTTTGTCACAAATGTACGAACCGTCATCTTTACCTGCGAATTCATTTTAAAGTGGAGCGGCAACTCATCCGTGTCCATCCGTGTTTATCCGTGGTTAAATTTCAGCCGACGCTGCCTTCCAGGCTTACGCCCAGAAGTTTCTGCGCTTCCACGGCGAATTCCATCGGCAGTTCCTTGAACACTTCCTTGCAGAAGCCGTTCACAATCATGTTTACTGCGTCCTGGGTCGAAAGCCCGCGCTGGTTGCAATAGAAAATCTGGTCCTCGCCGATCTTCGAGGTTGAGGCCTCATGCTCCACGCTCGCGGTGGTGTTCTTCACCTCGATATACGGGAACGTATGCGCGCCGCACTTCGACCCGATCAACATCGAATCGCATTGCGAGAAGTTGCGCGCGTGCGCGGCGCTCTTCTGGATTTTCACCAGGCCGCGATAGCTGTTCTGGCCTTTTCCGGCGGAAATGCCCTTCGATACAATCGTGCTGCGCGTGTTTTTGCCGATGTGCGTCATCTTCGTGCCGGTGTCGGCCTGCTGGTAATTGTTCACCACGGCGACGGAATAAAATTCGCCCACCGAATTGTCGCCCAGCAGGATGCAGCTGGGATATTTCCAGGTAATGGCCGAGCCGGTCTCGACCTGGGTCCACGAAATCTTCGAGTTCTTGCCTCGGCACAGGCCGCGTTTGGTCACGAAATTATAAATCCCGCCCCGCCCCTGCTCATCGCCCGGGTACCAGTTTTGCACCGTCGAATATTTAATCTGCGCATTATCAAAGGCGATGAGCTCGACGACGGCCGCGTGGAGCTGGTGTTCGTCGCGCATGGGAGCGGTACAGCCCTCGAGGTAGCTCACCGAGGCGCCTTCTTCGGCAATAATGAGGG
>JANWKE010000138.1 GCA_025451535.1 Verrucomicrobiia bacterium | reverse complement strand
CGCCATCATCGCTTGTGGCGAACGACGGTCGACCGGAATGTCATTGCCGAACGCCTTCAGCGTTGCCCGCAGCGCCGGATCATCGACCAGGTTCGCGCCTTTAGCCTGCAGGATCGTCACCGTGGAACCGGCTACGTTGCTGATTCCCGCCTCGACACTGACGGCCTGGCGCCAGTCGCTGCCGGCGCGGCAGTTGCCCGGCAGATTCTGCTGGTCATCCGCCAGCGGGCCCACCAACGCAATAATCCCGGATTTCCTCAAGGGGAGGATCTGACGGCTGTTTTTCAGCAGGACAAACGATTGTTCCGCGATTTCCCGCGCGACTTTCCGGTTTTCCGGTGTTAGAATTTCCGCGCGCGCCCGTTCCTCCGTGCAGCCGTGATACGGATCGGCAAACAACCCGAGCTTGTACTTGGCCTCAAGGATTCGACGGCAGGCTTGATCGATCATGGACTCCGGGATTTCTCCGTGCGCGACCAGATCCGGCAGATACTTGAGGTAGGTTTCACTCACCATGTCCATGTCCACCCCGGCTTTCAAGGCCAATCCGGCATCCTTTCGCAAATCACCCATGCCGTGTTCGGTCAGTTCGCTGATGGCGGCATAGTCGGTGACAACGAAGCCCTGGAAGCCCCACTGCGTTCGCAGCAGGTCCGAGAGCAGCCAGTGATTGGCCGAGGCCGGCACGCCGTTGATTTCATTGAAGGAAGACATGACACTGCCGGCTCCGGCCTCCACCGCCGCCCGGTAGGGCGGCAGGTAATACTGATACATCTTGAGCCGGCTCATATCCACGGTGTTATAGTCGCGGCCCGCCTCCGCTGCGCCGTACAAGGCAAAATGTTTCACGCACGACATCAGTGCGTTACTCCGGCTGAGATCGTCGCCCTGGTAACCGCGCACCATGGCCCGGGCAATCTGCGCCCCCAGATACGGGTCTTCGCCCGCGCCCTCGGCGATTCTTCCCCACCGCGGGTCCCGGCAGATATCCACCATGGGCGAGAACGTCCAGGTCAAGCCATCGGCGGTCGCTTCCGTCGCGGCGATGCGCGCGCTCCGCTCAATCGCTTCCGGGTTCCAGGTGCAGGAAAGCCCCAGTGGAATCGGGAAAATCGTCTTGTGGCCGTGAATGACATCGTACCCGAACAGCAGTGGGATCCTCAAACGGCTCTTATTTACGGCCAGCGCCTGCAACTTTCGCACCGCCTCCGGTGTGTAGGTGTTGAAAACCCCACCCACCAGGCCCTGGCGAATCTTGGTGTCCACGTCCTTGCTAAGCACCGGCCCGGTCACATCGAAGCCCACCGACAGCAAATTCAACTGCCCGATTTTTTCCTCCAACGTCATCCGGCCCATCAAATCGTCGATGAAAGCGTTCATGTTGGCGTTGCCGGCGGGTGATGCGGCATGGAGACAACATGACATTATCGCCCCGATCAGGACTGGAAGCAGTCTGGTTCTTTTCATTTCGCGTTGTGGTTCATGTCCGGCTGGGCTTTTAACACAAATGGCCGGGGCGTGTCAGAATAATTCCGCGGCGGGGAAACGCCGTGAACCCTGGGACCTCCATGATTTTTTGTTGACGTGGCTCGAACGCCGCCAAACGGTTACTGCAGACCGGGTGCTCCGATAGCATGCTGCTGGATCCATCTCAAATCTTGAATATCACGATTGTCGGATAGACCATGGCTATTTATTGGAGTTCTTTGTATAGGCTGATTAATATAGGCACCGAGCCATTTGTGAATGATGGAATGGCCATCGGCAAAGGAAAAACCGGCTGCGCCGCCGATGTAAGCGGCCGGAACATCCTGAATGAAATTTCTTGGATTGTTCGGCATACCCGATTCGTCGGTGGCGAAAGTGCCATCGTTAATGCTATCCGGGCGCTCGTCCAGGATAATAAATGTTCGCGAAGGCGAGTGAATGCTGGAAAGGGTATTGAAGGGCGTGGGCGAATTCGCAGGGTTGTTCGGGGCGGACGAACTGCCACCGGTCCCGGACTCGGCCGGATAACCGACGAACGTGTTCATCGAATAACTTCGAACTCGCGGGTAGGTGCGGCCAAAGAGGGTGTAAACCGACTGGTCCGCCGGGCACTTGTACGTTTTATAATTCTTAGCGAGATAATTCCCCAAAAAGGCGCCATTGGGATACGCCGAGTTGTCAACCAGCATGGCGGTATTGGTGTTGTCTCTGTTTCCACCCAAACCGAGCGTGAGCTGGCCTGCTACCCAACAGGGATGTTGCGCATCCGAGCCGGCGATTATGCCGGGCGATGTGCCATCCATGTTGGGCGGGTTATGATCCTGATTGTCGCCGGCATACATGATTGCCGCCGTCGCCAGTTGTTTGGTGTTGTTCATGTCACTGGTGCCCTGCGCCCTGATTTTGGCCGAGGCGAGCACCGGTAACAGCATGGCGGCAAGGATGGCGATGATGGCAATGACCACCAGCAACTCAATCAAGGTAAAACCAGGCTGGCGTCGTCCGGAAATGGTTTCCGGAATCAGTTGCTTGGGGTTGGCGCATTTCATGGCGATGTCACTTTGTAAAACCGCTGGTTATCGCCGGGGTTGACGTCCGTCACGGAGACGACCGAGCCGTTGCCGACCGCCGAGTTCAACAAAGTCCAACCGCCGGTGGTCAGATTCGTCCGATAAAAGACGCGGTAACTCCATCCGTTTTGTGTCGGGAAGGAAATGTTGATGTTATTGCCGGACCGGGCCGCCGAAGCGTTGATGGCCGAGACAGGCACCAGCATGAAGTAATTCGGATAGCAATTGCCGGTCGGAGTTGACACCTGCAACGTGGTTACTCCGGTGATATTCACGGTGGCCGGCGCAACGCCACCGGCATCGGTCAATGGCACCCAGGCAAACGTATTAATACCGGGGAGGTTGGAACTGAACTGGCCAATCGGTTTGACCAGTTGATTGGTTGTCCCCAGGCCGCTGACCACCTGGCCCAGGTTCATCGTAAAGGCGCCCAGGCCGGACGACCGGGCATAAACGTTGAATTTGCCCAAGGGATAATCGCGGGTGTAATTGGCCCAGTCTCCGCCCCCGTACCAATACAACTGGTAATCGGGCGAGAAGCTATTGGCGAAAATCGTCCGATAGTAATCGCCGGTTTCGGACTGCTGCGGAATCCCGTTCTGCCGATAATTGAAGTCGGTTCCGTCCGTCGGTTCACCGGAAACAATGGTATGTTGGAAATCAATGTTACTGACCGACACGAAAGACGCATAGCAGTCCGGGGTGTAACTCGCGGAGGAGACATACTGTCCGCCATTGTAGTCGAAATCCTCCGACTCAACCATGTAATTGGTCTGGCTGAAGGTATCGAACTGATTGGTGATGCTGATGCCGTGACCGAGCGAGTTGGTCACGTTAATAATTGCCGTGTGGATGGCGTTAAGCTCCAGCCCGGGATACACCACGTTATTGCTCAAATTCGAGCCGGTGATAACCAGATTGGGCGTGACATTGTTGCCGTCCAGGATCACCTGGATGCTGTTGGCGTTGAAGATGGCTCCCGCACCCGTAGTTGCCGTGAAGCTTAAGGTATTGGTCGGTTCAAACGGATGTTTGCCATCCGGATAAAGCCGGGTCAGTAATGGCAAATCGAGTTGCGCGGGAACCAGCATGAAGAAGGTGGGCAGGAGATTACCGCCGCTGGTTACCTGCAACGTCTCCTTGCCGTTGAGAACGACGACGGCATTCTGGTTGTTGGTGTTCTGCAAATAGACGTACTGGAAGGTGCTCCAGCCCAGACCGCTGAGGATCGAGAAGGTGCCCACCACATTGGTCACGGCGCCATTGATCACGCTGACTTGCAGGCTTCCGGAGAAACCCGTGCCGGTGGCGAGACGGGCAATGATCCAGTTGGTGCTCGTCGGCCAGTCGCGGGTGTAATTGACCCATTCGGCGCCGACATATGACGGGTTGCCGATAAACGGATTGATGGCGTAATCCACCCGGTTGGCGGCGAAGAGGTTGGGCCGCGAATAATCCTGAGACGGGGCTTGTCCCATCGGGTCGCCGCTGCGGTAACTCCCGGATAAGCCGCTGGTGTTTAACTCGTCCACATTCTGCACGCCCACCTTGCCAAAATAACAGTTGGGGTCGCCAGGAGCGTTACAAATATCCGGATTGTCCAGGTACAGGCCGTTGGTGAAATCCCAGTCTTCAGCCTCCCACAGGTACGTCGCCGGCTGGGCTCCGTACCAGGTTGTCTCGAAATAAGTGCTGGCACTGGCAGTCTGGTTGCTGCTGTCCGAAACGTTGATGGATACGTTATAGGCGGCGTTGGACTGCAGCCCGGAATAGGCCACATTCTTGCTCGAAGCGGAACCGCTGATGGCCAGAGCCCCGGAGACGTCCGTTCCATTTAACACCAGATGAATGGCATTACTGCTGATGGTAAAGCCGCTGGGTGAAGTGACCGTGAACGTGATGCCGCTGCCGGGCGGAACTAAAATCATGTTTTGCGGAGAAAGACCGGTAATCGTTGGCAGGACCGGGCCGCTGACCTGGTTCAAAACCCCGTCGTCAAAAAAGGCCGAGCCGCCTTCGGTTCCGGCCTGGAAATAGCAATAGCGGAAGCGAATCGCCGCCGTTCCCGCCGGAGCCACCAACTGACTGACCGAGCCGGTCACGGCGTAGGTGGTAAAATACGGGTCGCCCGTGGCAATCGGCTGAGTTAAATCACAGGCATTCGTCACCGAAAACGGATACCAATTGGTGGACAATGCCACGCTCCGGTTGAAGGGAGCGGATTTGTAAAGAGCCACGACGTTGCTGCCCGAATCAAGAAACTCGACCTGCAACCAGGTATAACAATCCGCGCCCAAAAGGTCGCCCTGTGCCGTGGCCATCCAGCCGTTGGCCTGATAAATGGACCCCGGGCTGCTGTTGTAGGTCTGGTATATGCCCGCCACATTGCTTACGGTGCCGCTGTAAAGCGCACCCCATTCTTTCCAAAACTGAATTCCTGAGTGCGGAGGAAAGTTTCCGCCAGCGGATGATTGATTCACTACCCAATAATCCTTGGTCGTGGGAGGGAGTGTCGGTGGCGCAAAATACGTCCAGCCGGCCGCGACATGCTGCCCTCCCGGGTCAGATTCAAAGCCCGGATCCGCCAAAAGATTTGCTGCCTGCACCTGGCAGGTCGCCAGCAGAAATCCGGCGGCCAGGGTTATGAACAAGTGCGACCAACTGGCGGGTGGTGTTGAGTCAGGCGGGTTCTGAACGACCGCGTTACGGCTGGCTGAAGCATTCATATGATTTTCTTTAATGGCTAACCTCTCTCCCCTTTTCCGGGCAATGCGCTTGCTACGTCTCCAAGGAAAGGGGCCTTATCGCGACTATTACAACGTAATTTAAGGTTGTCAACTTGTTTTTCGGACTAGTTCTTTTTCCCGGCCAGGAACCGGATCTGTCCAAATTCAAATTACCTTGACCGTTTCTTTTTCAATGCTAGGCTAACGGTTATAGCTGCCCCAATCGCGAATGAAACGCATTCTGTTCCTTTCAATTCTACTGGTGGCGGTCGGCTGGAGCGTCCGTGCTCAGCCGGTGGCCCCAACCAACGTGGTGGTATTTTCAGGTGATAAAAGCGCCATTGTGCACTGGGACCTCGACCCGGGACCCAATCTCTTGGGTTACAACGTGTATCGCTCGACCAGCAGCGGCGGTCCGTTTGCAAGACTGAATTCCAGCCTGTTGACGTCGTTGGGTTACTGCGATCTGAGCGTCAGCGACGGGCAGACGTATTATTACCAGGTGGCGGCGGTGAATCTGTCGTCCCAGACCAGTCCGCCTTCGACGACCGTGTCCACCTTGCCGGCTGCTTTTGCCAGTGACGATGCCTTTCTGGATTATCTGGAGCAGGCCAATTTCGATTATTTTTGGTACACGGCGAACCCGGCCAATGGGCTTATCCCGGATCGTTCCACGGCGGGCTCGGCCTGCAGCATCGCGTCCGTCGGGTTCGGGCTGACCGCCATCGGGATAGCCATTGACCACGGCTGGATATCGCGCGATCAGGGCTCGGCGCGGGTTTTGACGACGTTGAACACCTTTTGGAACGGGCCGCAAGGTCCCAATGCCTCCGGCGACATCGGGTATAACGGATGGTTCTATCACTTTCTGGACATGAACACGGCCACCCGCTCGGGTAATTCGGAACTGTCCTCAATTGATACCGCCTTGCTGCTGGGAGGAGTTCTTTACGCCAAACAATATTTCAGCGGTACTAACGCAAGCGAGACCAGCATCCGGACGGAAGCCGGCGCAATCTTCGATCGTGTGAATTGGGCCTGGATGGCCCCCGACGTGCCCGGCACGAACGGTGTCCGGATGGGCTGGCTGCCCAACAGCGGCTTCAGCACCTTTGGCAACTGGATCGGCTATGACGAAGGGATGCTGATTTATTTGCTCGGCATCGGCGCCACGAGTAATTCGATACCGGCTGCCTGCTGGAACTATTGGACCAGTGGCTATGTCTGGGCCACGTATTATGGCCAGTCGTTCGTTACGTTTCCTCCGTTGTTCGGCCACGAATACTCCCACTCCTGGATTGACTTTCGCCATGTGGGGGACGCCTATATGAACGCCAGGAACAGCACTTACTTTGAGAACTCGCACCGGGCGGCGCTGGCCCAGCAGGCGTACTGCATTGCCGACCCGCTGGGCTGGCCGGGATACAGCAGCCTCGTTTGGGGATTGACGGCCTCGGATGATCCTTACGGCTACTCGGCGCACGGCGCCCCGCCGGCTCAAAATGACAACGGCACGATTACGTTCACCGCTGCGGGCGGCGCTTTGGCTTTCGCTCCCGAAATCGCGCTGCCAACCATGGAAAACTTCTACAACAACGGACGAATCAGATTCTGGACGCAATACGGGTTCATCGACGCGTTTAACCTGAGCGCCGCCTGGTACGACAACGCCGAACTGGGCATTGATCAGGGCCCCATCGTCATCATGGCCGAGAACTATCGGAACCAGAATATCTGGCGACTGTTCATGCAAAATCCGGAAATCCAGCGTGGCCTGCAGCAGGCCGGCTTTGTCGCACTGCCCTTTGTGCCGCTGGCTGCACAGGCGCAACCGGCTCTAAGCACCGTCACTTTGAGCTGGCCTGCTACTTCGAACCGGACCTATCAGGTGGAGTACTCGACCAACCTGGTCTCCTGGTTTACCTCGCCGACCGGGGAAGTGACCGCGACGAATTCGATCGCCAGCTGGACCGATACCGGTCCGCCGGGCACGCTCACCGTGCCCTTAACTGACACCGCGAGATTTTATCGCGTCTTCCAGTACGGTACTCCATAAGCTATCGGCATTTGAGAAGTGGAAGTTTGAATCGCACCCGCCCGGCAGCGTCTTAGTCCTGGTCAGAACCGGAACGGCAGGTTTGCACGGGGAAATCCGTCAATCTCCAGGTCCTAAAACTTTCGATAAATCGGCCTGGCAACAACGAGGGCAGGGGAGTGTTTGCCGCGGATTTCAATTTCAATCGCCGTACCCGGTTTGGCCAATTCCGGCGGTACGTAACCCATGCCAATACCGACGCCCAACGACGGACTTTGGGTGCCGCTGGTAACGTCGCCAACCCGGGCACCGTTCGCCCAAATTGGATAATGTGGTCGAGGCGGCGCACATTTTTCAGGCATTTTGAAGGCAGCCAGCTTTTTCCTAACGCCATGGCCTTTTTGCCCGGCGAGTATCGTGCGCCCCATAAACTCTTCCTTGTCAAGGGAAACGAAGAATCCCAGGCCGGCCTCCATGGGCGTCGTGTCTTCGTCCAATTCGTGGCCGTAGAGCGGATAACAAACCTCCGTGCGCAACGTATCGCGCGCGCCCAGCCCGCAGGGTTTCAAGCCAAACGGCTGCCCGACTTTGATCAACGTATCCCAGATTCGCTGGATGGAATCGTCGCGCCCGACAATTTCAAACCCATCTTCGCCGGTGTAGCCGGTGCGGGAAACGAGGACGTCCCCGCCGTGGAAGGGAAACCCGCCGATCTGGTTCTTTTTCAGGTCGGTGACGCGTTCCACCCGCGTCGAGCAATTCGACCCGCCCGGAATGCACTGCGCAATGAATTCCCTTACGCGCGGGCCCTGGACGGCCACAGCGGCGTAATTGTGCGACGCATCGGTGAGCTGCAATTCGCTCCGTTGCGGAAATTGCGCAGCCTGGGCCTGCAACCACGCGACATCCACTTTGACCCGTGAAGCGTTGATGATGAGCAGATAAACTTCATCGGAAAGCCGGTAAGCATACAGGTCGTCTATGGCTCCGCCGCGCTCGTTGCACATCACGGTATATTGCCCCTGGCCGCAGACGAGCTTGCGAATGTCGTTGGTCAGCGTGTGGTTCAGGAAGTCGGCCGCAACTCTGCCGCTGACGGTAACTTCGCCCATGTGCGAGATGTCGAAGATGCCGGCAGCGTTGCGGACGGCAAGATGTTCCTCAACGATGCTCGTGTATTGCACGGGCATCTCCCAGCCGCCGAAATCAATCAACTTCGCGCCAAGCTTTTGGTGCGCAGCGAAAAGAGCGGTGCGGTTCAGCCCCATTTTTCCGTTTTCATCTGCTCCTTCGGCACGCCCATCCCGCGCAGCACCACTTCCTCGGCGAACTCAACCAGTTCGTTGGGGCCGCACGCGTAGAAAATCGTGTTGGGCAGATCGTGGACATGCTCCTTGACGAACTCCGGTGTGATGCGCCCGCGGCGTCCCTGCCACGGATCATTCGCGTCCAGCCGGGTGCAGGTCACGTAAAAACTGAAATTCGGGTTTTCAATTTCCAACTGGTGAAACTCCTGCTGAAAGATGATGCTGCGCGTCGTGCGCACGCTGTAGAGGACCGTGATTTTTGTCTCCAGTTTGCGGCGCGTAGCTTCGCGCACAAAACCACGGAATGGGGTCACCCCCGAACCGCCGGCAACACAAACCAGGTGTTTGTTTGGCTCATAAACGGGCAGGAATTTCCCGACCGGCGGTATGACCAGGAGCTTGTCGCCGGCCTTTGCCCAATCCACCAGCCGCGTGCCCATTTTACCGTCGCGCTTGATGGTCACTTCGTAATAGCCCCGATCCAACGCACAGGACGACAGCGAGTAGGCGCGTTTGTAATTCGGTGTGTCCGGCCAGTAAAGCGTGATGAATTGTCCGGTCTTAAAATCCGGTTCGTAACCGTCCGGCCATTTGAGGCGGATGGTTTTGGTGTCCGGCAACTCCATCGTTGCCAATTCGATCGGCATCTCAATGACTTCTCTGGCCATAATTGTATAAAAAATAAGTCTAGTAACTTCCCTGGATAACGGCAAGTGCGCGTTGCACAAGACCAGTCAATTCCTGGAAAACAGCTCCCCCCGGGGTCCCGTCTTAAGGGGTTCTCCCGGCTGGCAACGCCGCTGCACGGTTCCCAGCGTGGAGCCGGGCTTTGCGCAAGGCTTAACTTGTTTTGCTCTTTCTTGGACAAAAGTTGAAAAATTAAAGGGCGCGGTTCAAGCCGTCGGCCCATTACCGGCGATTTCCAGCCGCTTGAGAACTTCCTGGGCGAGCAATTCATACGCCGCCGAGCCGGAACTGTACTTGTCGTAATGAATGATGGGTTTGCCGAAGCTCGGCGCTTCGGCCAGCCGCGTGCTGCGCGGAATGACGGTTTCAAATACGCGCGCGCCGAGCAAATTCCGCACTTCGCCAACGACTTCATTGGAGAGTTTGGTCCGGCCATCAAACATCGTCATCACGACACCGAAAATGTCGAGGCGCGGATTGATGCCCGTCTCCCGCAGCTGGGTCAGCACCCGGTTCATCATCGAGATGCCTTCCAGGGCGTAATACTCACATTGCAGGGGCACCAGCAGGCCGTCGCTGGCGGCGACAAAGGCGTTCAAGGTCAGAACACCCAGAGAGGGCGGACAATCAATGAAAACAATGTCAAAGCGGCTGCTTTCCTGAACCGGTTTCAGGGCGTTGGCCACACGCAGCAGATGATTTTCCAATCGTGCCAGTTCCAGGTCGGCGGCGCACAAATCCACTTCACTGGGCACAACTTCGAGGTGGTCGAAAGGGGTGCCTTTAATTTTATCCAGCAAGCTGCCTTCGCCCAGCAAAACGCGATACGCACTGGAACCTTCGGCTTTTTCCAGACCCAGCCCGCTGGTGGCGTTGGCCTGCGGATCCAGATCGAAAAGCAGTATCCGTTTGCCGAGGGCAGCCAGGCAGGCGGCCAGATTAACGGCCGTGGTGGTCTTACCCACGCCGCCTTTTTGATTGGCGATCGCGATGATTTTGGTTGGCACCCGCCTGATTTAATGAAAAGACCGGCGGTGTTTCAAGTTTACAAGCGCGAAACCTCCACCCAAGAAACGCGAGTGACCCTGGACTTCACGGGAAAAAGGTTAATTCCCTATTGGAAAGCTGGCGAACTGTGCGCTAACCGGCATTTGCCCAAACGAATCAGAGGAAGCATTTTGAAAGTTAATCACCGGATTCGTGCTGTTTTCGGCGAGCATCATCTGGCTGACCGGTTCCGCCAGCGCCGTCACGGTGGCCGAGGCAAGCGGAGCCACTTGTTGCGGCTGGGCAGGCGGTGGCTGCAACATCGCTTGGGCTGCGAATTCCGGCCGCTGCTCCATCACAGCGCCAAACAGCAGCAAAGCGCAGAGGGCCGTGGCAAATCCGCCCGCGAATACCGGCTTGGTTTCAAAAGATTGAAGCAATTTGAGCAACCACGGCATGCTGGCGAGCAGACGGCCCGACCACTCCGCTTCCGCCCCGGTCTCACCGGCCCGGATGCCCGCCATGACCTGGCGCGAAAAGTTATTGAAATAGCCCGGGGGCGGCGTTTCATGGCGTTTGAACGCCAGCAAACGGCGTAACGGCTCAAAATTCGATTGATTCTCGTTCATGTTGGTTTCAAATAATCGGACAACCAAGCTTGCAATTGTTGCCGGGCATAAAAAAGCCGCGATCTTACTGTACCAATATTACAATCCATTACTTTTGCGATTTCTTCGTGCGACAACCCCTGCACATCATGCAGGACCACGACCAATCTATGTGGTTCTGACAGTTTCATTAAGGCCGCGTTCAATTTATCCTGGAGTTCGCTCAAGCTGGCTTCGCGGCGCGGCGTTTTATCGGAAATAAAGGCAACCAAATCGGGATCGTGTTCGGTGTTAAAATCCAAGTCGTTTAGACTCATGTGGATGCGATTTTTGCGCTGTTTGAGAAAATTAATCGTCTTGTTGACCGCAATCCGGTAAAGCCAGGTATAGAAGCTTGATCCGCCTTTGAATGATTTCAGCGCCTGGAACGCCTTGATGAAGGATTCCTGCGCAAGGTCATTCGCGTCTTCATGATTGGATGTCATGTGATAAACCGTTGCGTAAATGCGCTCCTGATAACGCTGTACGAGTTCATCATAAGCTTCCAGATCGCCCCCCCGCGCGCGCTTGACCAACACCTCCTCGTCGACAGGTGCGGAAGCCCCGGAATCATTTCGTGCGACTGGTTCAGCCATAATCATGGGTACTTAACACAAACAGCCAACGCGTCGGTTTGTTGCGTTAAAAAATCAGCCAGATCAGACAAACCCACTCGTCCGCTCGACTCCGGCAAGCCACGTAATGCCCTGCGGGCTTGATCCAAAAAGCCGGCAATGACTACCCGCGTCGGCTCAAAAACCTCATACTTGTCGAGCAATTCATTCACTGCTGCAAAATTTTCCGGTTGCCAGTCCTTGACCAGATTTTCCAGGTGCATGCGGTCAGCGGGGATGGCGCGCTCCCAGGCCAGCAGGACGGGCCAGGTCAATTTACCCTTTGCCAGGTCAGTACCAAGCGATTTGCCCGCCGTCGCTTCCGAGCCGAACAAATCGACGCAATCGTCATAAACCTGATAGGCTGTGCCAAAAGCGGCTCCAAAGTGCCGCAGCGCCGCGCGGTGCTCCGCCGTGGCTTCGCTCAAGAGGCCCGCCAAGTCACACGACAGCGTGAAGAGTTCGGCGGTCTTCATTTCAATGACCCGAAAGTATTCGTGCCGCGAAAGCTGAAATTTCCGGCGATGCTGCGTTTGCAGGATTTCACCCGAACAAACCGTGTTGGTCGCCATGGCCACCGCACGGCAAACTTCCGGCGTGGGGAAGCTGGCCGCCAGTTTCAGGGCCTGCGCAAACAGGCAGTCGCCAAAAAGCACCGCGATTTCGTTTCCCCAATTCGCCGCCAGGGTGAGTTGGCCACGGCGGATTTCGGCCTCGTCCATTACGTCATCATGCACCAGCGTGGCCAGATGGACCATTTCGATAATGACCGCAACGTTGACGTGCGCATCACCGGTTTTGCCGATGGCATTGGCAGCGAGGGCGACGAGTGTCGGGCGCAAATGTTTGCCGCTGCCATTGAGTGCATATTGCGCGTAGGGAACAATTTGCGGGTCAAATTCGTTGACCTGCTCAATCAATCGTTGCGTGACCGCTTGGAGAAATGGCTCCAGCGGTTCCGCGATGTGTTTCCAGGAACGGTTCGGGTTGGCTTTGAGCGAGTCAGCCGTTTCTGCTCTCGCCACCTTTGGTTCAACGGCCAGCATTCGTGCCGAAATCTACGTTTAACATGGCACTTAGTCAAACTACTTGTCACTTGGCCCGGCCGGGAAGTGTAATCAGTTGAATGGGAGGGCTATGATTTGTAGTTCCATTTCGCGGTCGAATACTTTTCCACCGTCAGCCGGTGTGTTTCCGGGACCGGATAGTCAGGCAATTTTTCCATGGCATTCCAGGCCTTGCTGAGCGCGTTCTTTAGCCGGGTTGCCGGCAGGTTTAAGTTGATGAGAAAATCGGTGTGGTGCCGGTGATTGCGATAGTCGGGTTGTTGAGACGGCATGCGCAATACTTCGTTTATCAACGGGAGATCAAAGCCAAGCAGAAAGGTTCCGTGAAAGAGCAAGACACGTTTGTGCCGGCGCTGGGAATTGCCGGAAAACTTCCGCGGAGTGACGGGTGACCTGCCTTCGCCTTGCTTCGTCGCGCCAAGCGGGTGGCGGGCGACAAGAGCCAAATCGGTGTGTCCGCAAACTGAAGCGCTGATCTCCGGCATCTGACTTCTGATTTCCGATCCGATGGCTTCACAGTTTCGTTCCATGATGAATTCGTTTGCGCCGGAGATGTTGGCAAGCGAAGGATGCCCGCTGATTTGTAGAACCAATGTATAATTCAAACAACCCGGGCCCTGCAAAACGGTCCCGCCACCGGAACAACGTCGAAAAATCGGGATGCGGCGGGCCTGACAAGCAGCGACGTTGACCTCCGTTTCCACCTTGTTCGCATACCCGACCACCACAAAGTAATCCGGCGGTTCCCAAAAGCGAAGGACTTCCCCGCCAGTGCCTGCTTCCGCTGAGTTGAGCAAAGCTTCATCACATGCGAGATTCTCAGCGGGCGAGGCGAGCGTCAGGTCCAGTAATTTCATTTTGCAGTTACGCTGATTTCGCTGGCGTTCGGGACTTGAATCTGGTCTATTCTTACGGCGCTTTCCCGCGCACTTGAAAGAAGTGGATAACACAGTGAAGGTTGACAAAAAAGAAATTTACGGTTCGCGTTCCGGCGCGGCCGATCATTCCAGTGGCGGCAACGGCGAACAATGGAGCCGGTCGCTGCAATCGGTCTTTGAACTCGCCCTGGAGAGCCAGGGCCCCGAACGCACGGCGCGACTGCTTGAAAAACTGGCCAGCCAGTTGCGTTCCGCAGTGAAAGGCGTCACGACGCCCTACCTCAACACCATCCCGCCGGAACAGCAGGCGCCCTTTCCGGGCGATCGGGATATCGAACGGCGCATCAAAAGTTATATCCGCTGGAACGCGATGGCGATGGTGGTCAAGGCCAATTCCACCACGAATGTCGGCGGGCACATTTCGACATTTGCCTCCTCGGCGACGCTTTATGAGGTGGCCTTCAACCATTTTCTGCGCGGGCGAACGGACAATTTCCCCGGTGACATAGTTTATTTTCAGGGTCACGCCGCACCCGGAATGTACGCCCGGGCGTTTCTGGAAGGACGGCTCGACGAACGGCATCTGCGGAATTTTCGGCAGGAACTGGCCGAAGGCGGCGGGCTCTCGTCGTATCCGCACCCGTATCTAATGCCCGAATTCTGGCAGTTCCCGACCGTTTCGATGGGGCTGGGGCCCATCCTGTCGTTATACCAGGCGCGGTTTAATCGCTATCTCCAGGCACGCGGACTGGTCAAATGGACGGACGAACCCCGGTTATGGGCTTTTCTGGGTGACGGTGAATGCGATGAACCCGAGACGCTGGGCGCCATCACGCTCGCGGCGCGCGAGAACCTCGACAATTTGGTCTGGGTCATCAATTGCAATCTGCAACGGCTCGACGGGCCGGTGCGGGGTAATGGAAAAATCATCCAGGAACTGGAAGGTCTGTTCCGCGGAGCAGGCTGGAACGTCATCAAGGTGATCTGGGGGACGGACTGGGACGCTCTGCTGTCACGCGACAAATCCGGTCTGCTGCTCAAGCGCATGGAAGAGGCGGTGGATGGCGATTATCAGAAATATTCCGTCGAACCGGGCAGTTACACGCGCAAGCATTTCTTCGGCAAATATCCCGAAGTGCTCAAACTGGTGAATCATCTCACCGACGAGCAAATCACCAAACTGCTCCGCGGCGGCCACGATGCGCGCAAGATGTACGCGGCGTACAAAGCGGCGACCGAGCATAAAGGCCAACCGACAGTGATTCTCGCCAAAACCGTCAAGGGTTACGGCCTCGGTGAAGCCGGCGAGGGCAGGAATATTTCGCACCAGCAGAAAAAAATGAATGAGAAGGAGCTTCGCGAGTTTCGCGAACGTTTCAAAATTCCGATCAGCGACGACGTGATTGCCGAGACGCCGTTTTTCCGACCGCCACCTGACAGCCCGGAAATCAAATATTTGCTCGAACGCCGGAAGGCGTTGGGCGGGTTCCTGCCGGCACGCAAAGTCAGCGCCCCGCCGCTCGACGTGCCCAAACTTGCCTCCTTCGCCGAATTTTTCAAAGGTTCGGTCACGGACGCCTCGACCACGATGGCTTTTGTACGGTTGCTGACCATTTTACTTCGGCATAAAGGCGTCAACCGGAACGTCGTGCCGATTATTCCCGACGAAGCGCGCACGTTCGGCCTCGACGCCTTGTTCAAGGACATCGGGATCTACTCGCTAAAAGGGCAGCTTTACGACCCAGTGGACAGCAAGTCGCTGTTGTATTATCACGAGGCGAAAGACGGCCAGATCCTTGAAGAAGGCATTACCGAAAGCGGTTCCATGGCCTCCTTCATTGCCGCCGCCACCTCCTACGCCACCCACGGCGTGCCGATGATTCCGTTCTATATTTATTATTCAATGTTCGGACCGCAGCGTGTGGGCGATTTATTCTGGCTGGCGGGCGATATCCGGGCCAAAGGTTTTTTGCTTGGCGCCACGGCGGGTCGCACCACGCTCAACGGCGAAGG
>JANWKE010000137.1 GCA_025451535.1 Verrucomicrobiia bacterium | reverse complement strand
TGGCGCGGACGGCAGCGGGCAGACGAAGATTGGACGCAATCTTTATCCCAAACCTCCGGATTTGCGCGTGCCGCCCACACAGGATTTGTCGGACGGGGAGATCCATTACGTCATCCGGAATGGCGTCCGGCTCACGGGCATGCCGGCCTGGGGCAACCCGCGCGAGGAACAGGGTGACGACCTCTGGAAACTGGTGCTGTTCATCCGCAGCCTCCGCGCGCCGGTCCCGGCCGCGGTGCAAGCCGGTCTGGAACGGACCCTGGCCTCGGCGCATTACACCGGGTCGCTGGCCTGCCGGCCGTGTCACGAGGACATCTACGAGCGCTGGTCGAAAACGCCCATGGCTAACGTGGTCCGGGACCCGCGGTCGCATCCCGACGCTTTTCTCGCCGATGTGGCCACGAACCCCATCGCCAAATTTTCGAAGGCGGACGTGGCGCTGATTTACGGGAGCGTCTGGAAGCAGCGCTATTTCACCAAAATCGGCGATGATTATTATCCGGAACCGGTGCAGTGGGACATTACGCACCAGGTGTGGCGTCCCTATTTTGTGCCGACGACCAACGCCGACTGGTGGGCGCCGTATTATCCGTCGGACAATATGAAACGCCCCACCGGTCCCACGTGCGACGGCTGTCATTCGGTCGGGTATGACATCCACACCAAACAGGTGGTGGAATGGAACGTCGGCTGCGAGCGTTGCCATGGCCCGGGCAGCGAGCACGTGGCGCATCCGGGCCGCGGCAATATTTTCAACCCGTCGACGGCGGATTACGTGAGCGCCAACGACACGTGCATCCAGTGCCATTCGCAAGGCCGGCCGCGGACGGTGCCGATGGAAGGGAAATATTACGACTGGCCGGTGGGTTATCGCGTGGGGCTGCCGTTGCAGGATTATTGGAAGCTGGAAGACCACACGCTGGGCGAAACGACTTTCACGCATTTCGCGGACGGCACGGCGCACAAGAACCGCATGCAGGGAAACGACTTTGTGCAGAGTGTCATGTATCGCCGGGGCATCACCTGCTTCAGTTGTCACGATGTCCATGGCACGACGAACTACGCGCAATTGCGCAAACCGGCGGACCAGTTATGTCTGGATTGCCACGGGCCGATGTCGCAAAACGGGCCGCGCACGGCGACGCTGGAGGAGCACACGCATCACAAGGCCGGCACGCCCGGCAGCCGGTGCGTGGATTGTCACATGCCGCAGATTGAAATCACGCTGGGCGACGTGAAGGTGCATGCCCACACCTTTGCCTTCATCACCCCCGCGATGACGGACAAGTATCACATCCCCAACGCCTGTAATGCCTGTCACACGGGCAAGTCCACCGCCTGGGCGACCGACGCGTTACGTCATTGGCACGAGCGTTCCCCGTGGCGGATGGAATAGGGTGGAGAACCGCCGCCGCCGAGACGAAACGGGGGGAACGCGGCTTTATTAACCGCAGCTTGTCCTGCCGAATCCCGCAATGCGGGAGAAGGCAGAAGAACACCGCCGCCGCGCTCAAACAGCACTATGGCACGCCGGGAAGAACGCAAGGGAGGCTAACCACAGATGGACACAGATTTTTCTTTCTGAACCAGAAGCGAACCGAGGAAACGAGGAATTCATCCGCGAATGACATGAATTTTCACGTATGGAATCTTCGGGAAAAATATTCGCGGCCATTGGCGCAATTAGCGGATTACCAAATTTTCTTTTGCCGGCGGCTTCAATCCTTCAGGCGCTTGACCAGGACGGAGATTTCACCGTTTTCATCGTTCTGGATGACGAGCGATTTGCCGAAGGTGACGATGAAGGTGGATTGCAGGCCGACATTCAACTGGCTGTAGGAAGCCGATGTGCCCAGCCCGACGCCGTAGCTACCGGTCACATAGGGCACGGTGCGGCCCAGGAACAATTGCAGCCGGGCCTTTTGATCGTCCAGAGTGCTGAGGGTGCCGTTGAATTTGAGGGTGACGGGGATGTCGTTGTTATTAATTTTGACGGAGGTTTTCTGGATGGTGTCCAGATTGAAATTGCCGTCGGTGGTCAGCACTTCCAGAAACTTCGGGTCGCCCTTGGGCTCCTTCCATTCCACGCGGATGAGATAATTGACGGGTTCCTTCGCGGCAACAGCGGGCGGCGCGTCCTGCCTGGAGATGATGGCCTGCAGGCGCTGCTGGAACGCGGGTTGGCCCGGCGGAGCCATGGGAGGTTGGGCCGGCGGAGTCATAGGGGGTTGGGCCGGTGCGGCCACGGCCAGGAACAGGGCGAAGGTCAGGATTGAAATGGTTTTCATGGCGGACGGGGGTTCAGGTTGATTCACAAACAGGCAAACACCGGCGCTTCCGGCGAGTTGCGGTGGTTTTAACCGGATTTATTGACCGTCCGGACGCCAGGAAGACAACGCGAGCAGGAACATTTCAAACCGCGAACCACGCCAAATACATGAACATGATGGTTATAACCCCTGGAAACACAGAGAACGCAGGGTTTCAGCCACAGATAAACGCAGATGTTCACAGATTTTTTTACGCATTTTAACGTGCCCGTCGCTGGCTAAATATCAGGCGGGCTTGGCCGCCAGTTTGTCAGATGGGTTGAAATCCCGTTTGTGGATCCGGCGTTTTCCGAGGTTTAAGGGCTGGCGTTCTTTTTGCTGCAAACCGGGGGCGGCAATATTTTCACCGCGTTTATGAAGCATCCGGTTGTAACGGGAGGACTCGTTCTGCTGATCTTGTCCGGCATTTGCCGGTCTGCCGTCGCGGAACGCATCAATCAGGAGGGCCGCATCCTGGGGCCGTTGCCGGTGGTGACCAATGCCATCCTGTTCAACACCAACAACGCGGACGCCGTGGTGTCGGCCCTGCAGATTTTTCCGGTGACCAATCCATGGAACGAATGCATTTCCAACCGGCCGGTGCTGTCGAATTCGACCGCGATGATTGCGCAAATCATCATGGACCTGCACACGAACCGGGCGGTGTTGACGCCCGAGTTCGAAATGAATTATGTGCTGGTGCCGGACAACCAGCCGCTCGTGGCGATCCAGTTCGTGACCTATCCCGATGACTCCGACCTTAATGGCGGGACTTATCCCTACGGTCTGTATCCGATACCGGCGAACATGCCCATCGAGAGCTGGCCGGTGGGGACCGGCAGCCAGACATTGTATCAATGGCAGACCAACAGCGGTGGCGACCGGCATTCCATCGTCGTCCAGCCGGGCGCGGGTTTTATTTTTGAAACCTGGGAGGCGCAACTGGTGGGGACCAACTGGCAGGCCGCCAACGGCGCGATTTTCAACCTGAACACCAACGGGCTGCGGCCGGCAGGCCTGACTTCGGGTGATGCGGCGGGTTTCCCGATGTTCCCGGCGCTCGTGCGCTACGACGAGGCCGAGCGCGGCATGGTGGAGCACGCCTGCCGGCTGGTCGTGGCCAAATCGCTCAAGGCCTACATTTATCCGGCCACGCATTACGCGAGCAGCCTCACGAGCGGGAACTACCCGGCCATGGGCCAGCGCTTGCGCTTGAAGTCCACCTTCGTTGTGCCCTCCGGCTGGACCCGGGAGGAAAAGGCGGTGCTGGCCGGGCTGAAAAAATACGGCGCGATGGTGGCCGACAACGGCAATTATTTTTCAATTTCGGTGACGCCGGACAATCGCTGGCCGGCGGGTTGTTTCAACGATTTGACGAGCATCAGCGCGACGAATTTCGAGGTCATCCAAACGACGGGACCGAATGAAGGGCCCCGGTCGCCGGGCGCGCCGGTGGCGAACGCCGGGCCGGACCAGGCGGTGCCCGTAGGTGTGCCGGCGCCGCTGCAGGGGGTGGTGGCCTTTTCGAATACACCGCCGGTCGTTCAATGGAAGCTGTATTCGGGGCCGGGCACGGTGACGTTTGGCAACCCGGCGCTGACGAATACAACGGCGACGTTCAGCGCGCCGGGGGTTTACACACTGGAATTGAGCGCCGCCGACGGGGTGCACGCCATGGCCTACGATGCGGTCGTGTTCACGGCTACGAGCGCCGTCAATCTGTCCCTCGCGATATCCGGTACGAACGTGCAGCTGAACTGGACGGGCGGCACGGCACCGTTCGTGGTGCAGGAATCGGGCGCGCTGCCGGCAGCGGCCTGGAACAATGTAACGACGACAAGCCTGCAAAATGTGTCGCTGCCGCTGAAGAACGCGACCGAATTTTTCCGGGTCCAATCGCACTGACAGGCGGGCCCAGGTTCCGGCCACAGATCCGCACAGATTTTCATCCGCGAATTTCGCTGATTCACGCGAACGACTTCCGGGAGAAATGAATTCGTGAAAATTCGTGCAATTCGCGGATTTCCACATTTCCGTATGTTTCGCGATTTATTCCGGCTGGTAATCAAAGACGGTTTCGGCATCCAGATATTTCCAGGATTTGCCCTTCTGAGTGCGGGGTGTGGTGCGTCCGGTGTAGGACAGGATGCGGTGCGGGCCATGCTGTTGCACGGTAAAGAGGAGCGGCTTCACCAACCGGACGATGAACATGCTGGCGGGTTTCATCGTGATCTGTACGACCGGCTGGCCGTCCTGCACGGTTTCACCGGTCTTCACGAGCTCGAATTCAAAAGTACGTTGCCAATCCAGGGAAACGAAGTGGAACTCGACGGTGTGGCCCCGCATCAAGTCATTCCAGTGGGCCAGCATGAAGGGATACAAGGTGTCGTCAATCACGGTGTCGGGCTGAAGCGTCCGGGCGTGGCCTTTGGGCGGATTGAGGCCGTGCGCGTAGCCGATAAAGATGTTTTGCCGGGCCGGGTTTTCCCGATCCGGCTCGATGTGGATGGCACCGGAAAGCCGGGCCTGGAAATCCTGCATCTCAAACGAGACCAGCTGGTTGGATTCATAAAGGACGGTTTCCACGGCGGCCACGCTGCCGTTGGTGGCGAGAAACTGGCGCTCGACGTGGACCCTGGAACCGGAACACGTGGCGGTCCGCCGGAAGGTGTACAGAATTTTTTTACGGTCCGACCCGATGGCGTAAAGCGTGCCCGTGAGCAGTTTGGGTTCGGCATAGTCATAGACGCTGTTGGCTGCCGAGGAAACGGTGTTGGCGGCCAAACGGGTCGGCAGACTGACCGGCCAGATCGCCAGCACCACCACCCAAAGCGTGACGGAGGCAAAATCGACGGAATATTTTTTCATCATATCAAATCCGGCCACAGATTCGCACAGATTTGCTCCGATGAAAACCGAACCTCAGGTCAAAGCGCAATGACGTTATTTCAGCACTGCGGGAGCCGGAAACACCGCGTTCCGGGCAAAATCATGACAAACCCCCATGTTCATGTGGTAGCGGCACCTCGCACGGTGAGTTATTATCTAACGATGTTCCGAAGCAGCTCGAGCTTTGTGGATGGCTGGAATTCCGCAAGGTCAATAAGACATACCATTTTTTTAACCCTGGTCTTTGCCGCGTTTGCGGTGGCCGCGACGGCGCAGGCACAATCCACCCGTGCGGGTTGGGGTTCCACGCCTTATCACGATATCTCCGGCACGGGGGTGACCTTCCGGGTTTGGGCGCCCAATGCCACTAACGTAACCACGCCGGGCGCCTTCAACAGCTGGTCCACGTCGGCAACGCCGCTGGCCGAGGACCAGTCCAACGGCCTTCCGACCGGCGTGTGGTCGGCGGACGTGCCGACGGCTTCATCCGGCCAGCAGTACAAGTACTATATTACTTACAACGGCAGCAGTAATTACAAACATGATCCCCGGGCGCGCTGGGTGGTGAATGCCGGCGGGGGCAGCGGGAATAACGACATTATTTACGACCCGACCGCCTTCAACTGGAACGGTGACAATTTCACAAACCCGGCTCTGAAAGACTTGTTCATTTATGAACTGCACATGGGTACCTTTCCGGCCAGTTCGGCGCCCAGCCGTTTTGTAGCCGCGACCAACAAGCTGGATTATCTGAAAAATCTCGGCGTCAATGCCGTTGAACTGATGCCGATCATGGAGTTTGGCAACGGTGGCAACAGTTGGGGGTACGACCCGGCCCAATTGTTCGCGGCGGACAACGCCCAGTATGGCGGACCGGATGCGCTCAAGACCTTTGTCCAGGCCTGCCACGCGCGCGGCATCGCCGTGCTGTTGGACGTCGTCCACAACCATTACGGACCGAGTCTGCTGGATATGTGGAACTTCGACGGCTGGTCCGGCACCAACTCGGTCGGAGGCGGCGGGATTTACTTCTTTCAAAGCAACTTCAACCTGCAAAACACGCCCTACGGCGCCACGCGGCCCAATGTCAGCAGCAATCAAGTGGCCAGTTTCATCCAGGACAACATCGCCATGTGGCTGGGCGAATGTCACGTGGACGGGTTCCGCTGGGACTCGGTGTACACGCTGACGCACGGCAACGACGGCACTTACATTCCCACTGCCGGTAATCTTGTCAACGCTATCAACGCCATGATTCATACCAATTACCCCGGCAAGATCAGTATCGCCGAGGACGTGTATAATTACTGGGGGTTCGACAGTTCCTGGGACACCGGCTATCCGTATAATTTCACGCCGGTACTGACCAATATGGTGGATGCCAACCGTAACATGAGCACGATCGCCAACGCGGTGCAGAACAACGTCAGCTACGGCGGCACGGCCAGTTTGTTGCGGGTGGCTTACCTGGAATCACACGACGTGGTCGGCGATTTGAACGGCTCCACTCATGTCCGACTTCCAACGGCCATTGACCCGGTCACGCCCAACAGTTATCGGGCGAGAAAACTTTCCACCCTCGGCGCCGCCGTCACGCTCACGGCGCCCGGCGTGCCGATGATTTTCCAGGGTCAGGAGATGCTCGAAAACCAGCAATTCAGTTCAGGTCGGAACGTGGATTGGAGCAAAACGAACACCTACAGCTACATCGTCCGGTTTTACCACGATCTCATCGGCGCCCGCCGGAATTTGCAGGGTTTGACGCCGGGGCTGGAAGGCGACCGGTGCACCATGCTCGCCGTGGACAACGTCAACAAGCTGATCGCTTTCAACCGCTGGAATTCCGCCAACCCGAACCAGAGCGCGGTCGTGGTTGGCAATTTCACCAGCAACACCGTCAATAATTATTCCCTGACCTTTCCGTTGGCGGGCAACTGGTATGTGCAACTGAATAGTGACTCCTCCGCGTACGGCCCGGACTATGGGAATATCGGCAGCTCGGTCGTAACGGTCAGTGGCAGCCCGGCGACGGGCAGCATCACCATCGGGCCCTACAGCGTGCTCATCCTGTCGCAGATTTCATCCGTCCCGACGCTCTCCATCACGCAAACCAACAATGGACTGACGGTGTCGTGGCCGACTGCCCCGTCGGGCTGGCTGTTGCAAAGCAGTTCGTCCCTGGCCGGCGGTCCACCGGTGTGGAGCCAGGTCCCGGTTTCGCAATACCAGACCAACGGAACCACGGTCTTCATCAATGTCAGTGCGCCGACGGATACAGTCTTTTATCGGTTGCAAAAACCGTAAGCCAAATCCGGGTTTTGTTGGCGGGTCTTCCCCGCCACACGTTGGAGAACGGCAACGGAATCAACGGTTACGCTCCGTAAACACGATCAAACCGATTGGGGAATAAACCGGCTCCCGTGTCGGTGAAGCTGAATACGCCATAGGCGAGTATGAAAGAAGTCAGCACCTTGCAACTTCGCCGGGCTTTCCCGGTCACGGGCTTACCACCCGGTAGTAGCGTGCCGGGAACGCGCCGGCATTCGTGTCCGTGAAGTTAAACACGGCACTACTGGGCGGGTTGGTGGCGATGGTCACCCAGGACGTGGCATCGGCCAGATTGGTGGTGGCTTGAATCAGGGTGGTCTGGACCGCGCTGGCCTGCACGGTGAATTGAAAGCCTCCGGTCACTGGTGGTGCGGTGACGGGGGTCAGCGCGGCCGGGGTCGGTGCGGGATTGACCGCATAAATCCCGGGAGCGAAGCCGGAAACATTGCCCGCCGCATCGTAAGCGCGCACGCTCCATTCTTCATAGGTGCCGGGAGTGAGATCGGTAATGGTGGCGGTCGTGCCGGTGAAATTCGTGCCATACGATATGGTCGGAAACAAACCACCAATCCAACCCAAAATCTCATAACGAGCTATCGGCACCGGGCCGGGTGAAGGATCCCACGCGAGACTGATACTGGTGGAAGTGATCCCGGTCACCCGCAGATTGGACGGTGGCAGCGGGCCCAACGTAGTGACGACAATGCCCGCGTAACCCGATTTGCCGCCGGGACCCGTGGCGTTGACGTCAAAGGTATAGGAAGTATTCGGCGTCAAACCGGACAGGGTTATGTTCGTCGAGGTGGTGGAACCGACCAACTGGTAGTTGACACCGCCCCCGCTGCCTCGGGGACTGTGATACGGATGCGGGATGAAAACGCTGTAAGTTACGGCGCCAGCCACCGGGTCTTCGGGAGCCCAGGCCAAGGTCACTGAGGTTTCAGTTGCGCTGACGAGATATAAATTCGTCGGTGTCGTTGGCGGCGGGTTGGGCACGGTAATAGTGAAAGACCAGTTGGTGACACCCGCGTAATTGGAGGCCTGGATGGTTACTGGAATGGACCCGATCTGACTGAGTCCCTGCGGGGTCCACGTAATCGCGCCGCTGTACTGGTCAACCTGCATTCCGGCAGGGCCGTTAATCAGCAGATAGATCGGCGGTGGACTGCCGGTCGCGGAGATGGACGACGCATAAGCACCGAGATAGATACCATTCGTGCCGGGATATTGCGTGAAAACCGGCGCGCTGTCGGGAACATTCAGTTGCTGACTTCGCCAGACGTCGCCGACGTCGTTGCCGTTGATGTCCATGCCGCCCATCACAATCAACCGGCCCAGGCTGTCCATCCCCATGGCGGAGGCGCTCAAACCCTCGGGCAAGGGCGTGGAAACAGTCCAGGCATTGGCCGCCGGATTGTAAACCTGAACGACGTTGGTCGTGACCCCGCTGGAAACACCGCCAACGACATAGATTTTGCCGTCGGCCCCCAACGCCGCCGCGCTGCCGGCCGTCGCGACGGGCATGGGGGCCATCGCGGTCCAGGTGTTGGCATTGACGGAGTAACTCAGCACCGTGGCGGTTTCCGTCCCGTCCGTGGCGTTGGTGCGTCCGCCAAAAATGTAAATATGGTTCGTGCCGTCAAAGACCGCGGGGAAATTGTAAAGGGCGGTCGGGAGGCCGGCGATGGGAGCCCAGGTGTTCGCGTCGGGATTATAACGCTCGGCGGAGGAAAGCGGTTGGTCGCTGTCATCCAGACCGCCAATGGCGTACGCGTTGCCGTTGCGGTCGGAGGCATACCCCAGGTAGGAACGCGCGACACTCATGGAGGCCAGCGCGGGCGTCGTGTCGCCGGAAGGACTGTACGCGGTGGCCGTGCTCGTGGAGTTGGTGCCGTCGGTGCCGCCATAAACGATTATCAGGTCGCCGTTCGCTACGGCGCCGGGCGCGATGTTGAGGCTGTACAGCGGCGGCAGGAAATTCCAGGAGAGGTTCGTCGCGATCAGGTTTTCAGGGTAAGTCAGAGGGAAATAATAGTAAGCAAAGCCATCGCCGCCAATCAGGACGTTGCCCAGGCCGGGAGTCGCGACGGTGGCGGCTCCGCTGAAGGGCGGATCCACCGCCGGCCCCGGGAACCACGCCAGCGGCGCGGCCGGGAGCGGAAGCAGGCCCAGACCGAAACCCGCAAGGCAAAAGATGAAACGATAAGATTTGAAATTACTCCTCACAAATCACTCAGAACTACATCATAACCAATTCAAATAGTCAACATAAGAATATTGTTGAGAGTGAATCATTTAGGGCGAAGAGTGCAAAGGCCCGGGAGATTTTTGGCGCTAAGGGGCGTGGCCGGCGCAAAGGTACCGCAAGGCGGGTCGGATTTTCAACCGCCAAGGCCGAAGGGCCCGGGGGTTCTTCAGTCGCCGATGCTTGATCTGTGTTTTATTTGTGTCTGCGTGTGGCCCGGGAATTCCGCTTTGTGTAACCGGCGGTTTGGCGGTTCTCCCCATTTTTTGATTCGATTGCGGCTGTGAGCTGCGGCATTTTTGTGGTTCTGAAAATGCCTGAAACCGTCAATCACGCGTCCGCCGACGAACGATATCCCACGCGGGAACTCGTTCGCCGGCTGGTGGCGTTGGCGTGGCGGTTTCGCAAGGATTGCCTGTGGTCGCTGGTGTTGAGTGTGGTGTTGCTGCTGCTCGGTATCGCGGGACTCAAACTGCTGGGTGTGGTGATTGACGTGATCCGGTATGCACTGGATTCGGCGTTGCCGCCGCCGATCTATCCGTTCGGCTGGCAACCACCGCCGGGTTGGACACCGCTGCGGATTGTCACGGCACTGTCGCTGGCGATTGTGGCGCAGGCCATCTTGCGCGCCCTGCTCACCTATGCCTACAACATGGTGACGGCCCGGTTGACCCAGGGGGAAATCGTGCCGGAACTGCGCGCACAGCTTTACGCCAAACTGCAACGGCTGAGCTTCAGCTTCTTCGACGTCCACGGCTCCAATTCCATTTTCAACCGGGTGACGGGCGACGTGCAGAATACGCGATTGTTTGTGGACGGCGTGTTGTTGCAGGGCGCCACCATGATACTGACGCTGGCAGCCTACGCGGTTTTCATGTGGCGCATCCAGCCATCGTTGACACTGGCGTGCCTGTGCGTATCGCTGCCGCTGTGGTGGCTGGCGCATTTTTATTCGGCGCGGTTGCGGCCGGGTTACCTGCGCAACCGCGAATTGTCGGACCACATGGTGTTGCTGTTCAGCGAGAGTGTACGCGGGATGCAAACGGTGAAGGGATTTGCCGCGGAACCGCACCAGGTCCGGCGGTTCGAGGAGGCGAACGACCTGGTATCGTCGCAACAGCGGAAAATCTTCTGGGATTTGTCCGTTTTCACGCCCGGCACGCAGATGCTGTCGCAGTTGAGTCTGGTGATATTGTTCGCCTACGGCGGCTGGCTGTACGTGCAGGGAAGGATTCCGCTTGGCGGCGGGCTGGTGGTGTTCGCCGGTTTGCTCCAGCAATTCACCGGGCAGGTGGCGAACATTTCCACCATCGCCAACTCGGTGCAGCAAAGCCTGGCGGCGGCGCGGCGCGTGTTTGAAGTGCTCGACACGCCGTTCGACGTGCAAAACAAACCCGGCGCCATTGCCCCGGCGCGGCTCACGGGCCGGATGATTTTTGAAAATGTGACGTTTGGTTATCACGCAGACAAACCCGTGCTGGCGGATGTGTCGTTTGAGGCTAAGCCGGGGCAAATCATCGGCCTTTTCGGCATGACGGGCGCAGGCAAGAGCACTTTGCTGGGATTGGTTCCGCGTTTTTACGATCCACTAGGTGGGCGGATTCTGGTGGATGGCCGGGATTTACGGGACCTGGACCTGGACGCCTACCGGCGGCAGATCGGGATCGTTTATCAGGAGAGCTTTCTGTTTTCGAACACCGTGTCGGCGAACATCGCGTTCGGACATCCGCAGGCGACGATGGGGCAGATCGAGCGCGCGGCGCGGATTGCGTCGGCGCACGAGTTTATCATGGCGTTGCCGCAGGGTTACGAGACGGTGCTGGGCGAATCGGGCGTGGATTTGTCGGGCGGACAACGCCAGCGGCTGGCGCTGGCGCGGGCGTTGTTGCTGCAACCGCCGATTCTCATTCTGGACGACCCGACGGCGTCGGTGGACGCGCGGACGGAAAACGAGATTGTGTCCGCGTTGCGCGAGGCGATGGCCGGCCGGACGACGTTTGTGGTGTCGAGCCGGTTGAGCTTGTTGCGCCGGGCGGATTTGATCCTGGTGCTCGAGGACGGGCAATTGACGCTGACCGGCCCGCACGCGGAGCTGGTGCACTGGCCGGGGTTGTATCGCGAAACGGCTTTGCTGCAAATCATGGACCTGGACGAAGGGGGAAATGAAAAAGAAATGGGAACGTCGAACCTTCAACCTTCAACTTCGAACACCGAAGCAACGGATCGGAAATGAGCGCGCGAACGAACATTAAATCGCCGGTAGATAACGTCACGAAGGACGGCCTTTCGGCGCGGGAGGCTCTTACATTCTACGATCCGATGGAGGAGCACGAGGCGGACAAGGCGCCGTTGCAACTGGCGCTCATCCGCCGGATTTTCCGCTACACCAGGCCTTACGCGGCCAAACGAAACTGGCTGTTCATCCTGACGTTCACCCGCGGTTTGCAATTGCCGGCGCTGGCGTGGTTGAGTGGCCGCACCATCAACGGCCCGATTACCGGACGGGATTTGCCGGGCATTTACCGGTATGCGACGGCTTATTTCCTGTTGGCGCTGGTTACGGTAGCGATGTTCCATTTCCGCCAACGGTTCGCGCTCGAACTGGGCGAGGCGGTCGTGCACGACATGCGGTCGGATTTGTTCGCCAAACTGATGACCATGCCGATGTCGTTCTTCAACCAGACCAAATTCGGGCGCATCATCAGCCGGTTGACGTCGGACATCGACAGCGTCCGGGCCGGGGTGCAGGACGTGGCGTTCGTGCTGGTGGTGCAATGCCTGCAAATGGCCGGTTCAGCGGCGCTCATGGCCTGGTACAACTGGAAACTGTTTGCTTTGATGCTCCTGATGGCACCGGTCATCTGGGTGGTGAATGAAAAATACCGCAGTGAAATGAGCCGCCGCCTGCGCCTGGTTCAGCAATCGTGGAGCCGGGTCGCCTCCACGCTGGCCGAGTCGGTGAGTGGCATCCGGGTGACCCAGGCGTTTGTGCGGCAGGACATCAACGCCGGTTTTTTCCGCAAATTGATCAACGTGCACGGCGAAAACAACGTGGGCGTGGCGCAGGCGTCGGCGGTGTTCGTGCCGTTGCTGCAATTGAAAAGCCAGTTGTTCCTCGGCGCGATGGCCCTGTTGAGTGCCTACGGGGCGTTGAGCTGGCACGGCTGGCTGCACATGGAGGTGGGGGATCTCGTCATGTTCTTTTTCCTGGCCAACCTGTTCTTCGATCCGGTGCAGGTGATTGGCAACCAGTTGAACCAGGCATTGATGGCGATGGCGGGCGCCGAACGGTTGTTCCGGATGCTCGACCAGCCGCCAGAATGGCAGGACGCCGCCGACGCGAAGCCGTTGCCGGTCATCGGGGGCCGGGTGGAATTCCAGGCGGTGCAATTCGAATATCAACCGGGCCGGCCGGTGCTCAGGGATGTTTCCTTTATGGCCGAGCCAGGCCAGACGGTGGCGCTGGTGGGTCACACCGGCAGCGGCAAGACGACACTCGTGGCCCTGTTGCAGAAATTTTATCTGCCCACGGGTGGACGTGTGCTGGTGGACGGCACGGACTTAAACCGGGTCACCAGTGACTCGTTGCGGTCGCAGATGGGCAGCGTGCAGCAGAACAATTTCCTCTTCTCCGGCACGGTGCTGGACAACATCCGGTTTGCCCGGCCCGGCGCGACGGAGGCCGACGTGCGGGCGACGCTGGCGGCGCTGGACTGCGCCGACCTCATTGACGCGCTCCCGCACGGATTGCATTCCGAGGTGGCCGAGCGCGGCGCGGCGCTGTCCTTCGGCCAGCGGCAACTGGTGTGCTTCGCGCGGGCGATGCTCGCCAACCCGCGTATTGTGGTGCTCGACGAAGCGACCAGTGCGATTGATACCATTACGGAGGCGCGGTTGCAACGGGCGCTGGAAGTCCTGCTGCGCGGGCGGACGGCATTTGTGGTGGCGCACCGCCTGAGCACCATCCGCCGGGCCGATTTGGTGCTGGTGCTGGACCAGGGCCGGATTGTCGAGCGCGGTACGCACGAAAGTTTGCTGCGGCAGGACGGCGTTTACGCCCGGTTGCACCGGGAATTTGTCAGTGCCCGGCCGGCGGGAACGGTATAGCGGCGCTCGGCGCGCGCCCAAAAAAACGGCGGTCATAGACCGCCGCTACAATGTAAAATGAATGTTTTTAGAGGCTCGGGTCGTCAGTGATGCCATCCGCCACCCCTGTGCCAACCGCCGCCGCCATGCCAGCCGCCGTGGAAACTATCGCGGTCCACGTGCCAGCCGCCGCGGTAGCCGCCCCCATAGCCGCCCCAACCGAAGGAGACCGACACCGCCGGGTATGGCCAACAGTAGCCGTAGGAGGGATAGTTGCCAAAGTAGTAGTACGGGCTGCGGGAATAAAGCCAGTTATTGTAATAATAGGTTTGCGTGTCTGGAACGACGTACACCGTCGAGGTCGGAACCGTTTGAACATAGGTCGCCGCCGGCTGCGTGGTGGTTGCAGTTTGGGTACTGTAAGCCGCCGGGTTGTCTGATGACATGGTCGGGGTGGACGCGGTCTGCGCCGATTGCGAACGCTGGTTCAGCATGGTGTTGATGACTGTGTCGGAGACACCCTGCTTTCGCAGGTAAATGATTTGGGCAGCGTTCAACCCGTAATTGTTTCCGGAGTTCTGGATGAAATTGACGATAACGCTGTCGCCGACCTTGGCCTGCGACAGTTGCAAAACCTCCGGCACGCCGTAGGACAACTGCGGTGCGGTCTGGCTGGCGGCCGCCGGTTGAACACTTGTGGCAGCAGTGGTAGAGCTTGTGGCATCCTGTGCCACGGCGTTGTTCGCCACCAAAGCCAGCACGGTGAGAACAACGATGGTGAGTGGCAGCCTTTGAAAGTTTCGAGTTTTCATAGAATTGACACCTAATAGGTTCAACACCGGAAGGTGGTACGAGTTTCCCGGCCTGTCAAATGCATCCGGTGAACTACTTAAGACACGGAACAATAAAAGAACCGGGAATTTTTGCCCGCCAAGACGCGGTGAACGCCATGGTTCTAACCGCGAAATAAACCAAACACGCGAAAGATGTTTTAATTGAAACCGTTCGTGTCTTTGGCGTGGTTCGCGGTGTGAAGAATTCTTTATCGATTTGTGTTCCTGGTGATATGGCGGTTTCCCTAATCCCCGTGAGTCAGTCCTTTTCCAATTGGCGGAATGCGCGCTCACGCCTTTTGACTTCGTCACTCAATAATTCCTCCGCCGACCAGCCTTGGCGCTGCGCCTGGCCGGCCAGCTCAAAAAGCTTCCTGGCCAGGGCCGTCCTGGAAAACTGCCGTTTTGAACCGTGCTCGTCGTTTAAAACTTTGCGGGCTTTCTTGACCAGCTTTTCGGCGCGCAGCAAGGCCGGCAGATGTTTCGGGATGCCATCGAAGGCCGAGGCACGTTCGTGCCGCGTCCCCTTTTTCTCCGCGTGCTTGATTTTCTCCCAGTTCGCCCAGACTTCGTCCACGCCCTTGACTTTTGTTTCACCAAAGACATGAGGATGGCGGCGCACCAGCTTTTCCACAATCAGGCGGCAGACTTTTTCGAAATCAAACGCACCGCGTTCCCGCGCCAACTGGCAGTGAAAGACCACCTGCAACAAGAGATCGCCAAGTTCTTCGGCCATTTCGTGGTCGTCCTTCGCCTCGATGGCGTCAATCAATTCATAGACTTCCTCGATGGCGTGGCGGCGCAGCGTCAGGTGGCTTTGCTCGCGGTCCCACGGGCAGCCCGTCGGCGAGCGCAGCCGGGCCATGACGTTGAGAAGGTCGGTGATTGCAGAATTTTTCTTCATTTACGATTTACGATATACGATTTACGCACCAACCGTCAGTGCGCTCGTAAATCGTATATCGTAAATCTTAAATCAAAGAATCACCAGATCATCCCGGTGCACGAGTTCCTCCTTGGGCAGTTTGCGGGCGCGGACGGCGGCGGAATCGAATCGCGCAATGCCGCGCGCGAATTCCGTGCCGTTCAAATCACAAATCCGCACCACGTCGCCGGCCGCGAAATCGCCTTCGCAGCGCGCGACCCCCGGCGGCAGCAGGCTCTTGCCCTTCTCCTGCAAGGCCTGCTTCGCGCCGTCGTCCACAATCAACGCGCCCTTGGGATGATGGAAAAACGCGATCCAGCGCTTGCGCCCTTGAAGCCGCTTTTCCGGCGCCACGAAGAGTGTGCCTTCATCTTCGCCGGCGAGGATTTGCGCCAGCACATTTTTCTTCCGGCCCGAGGCGATGACGAGCGGGATGCCGGAACGCACAACAATTTTCGCGGCTTCAATCTTCGATTTCATGCCGCCCACAGCGGTTTCGCTGTCGGTGCCGCGCGCGATTTTTTCCAGGGCGGAGTCGATGGTTTCGATGACGGAAATGGTTTTTGGATTGGGCTTGCCGAAATTTTCGATGACGCCGTCCACGGTGGTGAGAATTACGAGCAAATCAGCGGGCAACAAGGACGCGACCAGGGCGGACAGCTTGTCATTGTCGCCGAATTTCAATTCGGTGATGGAAACGGCGTCGTTTTCATTGATAACCGGCACCACGCCGCGGCCCAGCAAGGTGACCAGCGTGTTGCGGGCGTTGAGATGGCGCTCGTGATGTTCGAGGTCATCATGCGTGAGCAGCACCTGCGCGACGTGCAGATTGTGCCGTGCGAACAGTTCCGCGTAGGTGGCCATGAGGCGGGACTGGCCGATGGCGGCACAGGCCTGCATTTCGGCGAGTCCGGTCGGGCGCTTGTCCAATCCCAGCGCGCCCATGCCGGCGCCGACGGCGCCGGAGGTGACGATCACAATTTCCCGGCCCGCCTGGCGTTGCCCGGCGATTTGCGCCACGAGCTGTTCCAACTGTGCCGGATCGGGCTGCTTGCGGCTGTCCGTGAGCACGCCCGTGCCGAGTTTCACGACGAGGCGGGCGGTGGACTTGAGCGGATCACGATGCACACGCCGAGATTAGGAAAAATTTCGCTCGCGGAAAACGCAAAAATGGCAGCGATTTTATTGGGCCAGCAGCTTCAGAATACCTGACCCTGAACTTTTCCGGTCAGACAAGGAGCTGAAGAAGTCACCGCTGCGCAACGCGATGAAGGCCGCCAGCCCGCCCAGATCGGCGGATGATTTCACATTTTTGAGCACACAGTTCTGGACACCGATGATTTGGGTGCGATTGTTCCGCGGGTTGTTCAAGTCAATGTACCTGGCGGTGCCGATGGAGACGTTCAACACGTCAATGCCTTTGAATTCAAGGCCGGTCTGCCGGGTGAACGATTCGCCGGCGTGGCCGCCGGATTTTTTCGGAGACATGGCCAGGCCAAGGGAAAAGATGTTGGTCTGCCCCGCCTGATTTTTGACGATGTCCAGTTCGCCCAGATTGAAACGCATCAGGGTGATATGCAATTCGTGCCGCGCGAGCGCAGCGGGGTCATATTCCGCGTGGATTTCCCGAATGTCGAGGAACGGTGTGCCGGCAAAGGCCGGCGGATTGTACAGACGGAAATTCCGAATCGTTATCGTTGGTTCGGCCAGGCCGAGCGAAAACCCGCCAATCTCGGCATCCATGCCGGTCTGGGCACGAATCTGGTGTTCGAGATAAACCCGCAGAATCGCGTTACGCGCCAGCAACAGAATGACCACCAGCACCACCACCAGAGCGGCGAGGCGGATCAGCCATTTGAAAAACCACTTAAACATTGATGGGTGATTGATGATTGATGATTTTTCCGTCGCAGGGGTGAGTCAGGTAAATCATAAATTACAGGGCCACGTCTTCGGGCCGCACTTCAAGGCATTCGTCCTGGTCTTCCCAGACGATGGCCGGATATAGATTGAGCAACTGCGGCGCCAGTTCGCGGCCGGCGCGCGAAAGAAACTGTTCGGCTTCCTTCGCCGCGTTTTCGTAGGCGGCGTCATAATTGCTGACCCGGCGGCGCTGGCGGTCATCCCAGTGCGCAACGGCGTGGACGGGTTCGTACTCTTTCGCCCACGCGTCCAGCGCGGGCCGGACTTCGGCGGCAATTTCGTCGAACGGCACGAGCGTTTCGTTGCAATGCTGGCAGATGAGGCCGGATTCGCGCGCGTCGCGGGTAAGCAAGGGCAGAAACGGCGCGCGGCAGCACGGTGATTCCGTGTAGGCGGCCGGCGGCGTGGCCAGCCGCTTGAACCAGATTTGCCGGTTATGCGCCAGCTGCGCCCCCAGCCGGTACGCGCCAACCAGCGGATGCGACAATCGCCACGCCCGGCCTTCGAGCTGGCCCAGGGTTTGCGCCAGCCAGCGCGCGAGTGTGAGGTCGTCCCATTGCTCAAACGGCCGGCCGTATTCCTGCCAGAGGCGGTCGAGCGGTGAATCTGATTCAAATGCCATGCCGCAGCAGGATGGCGCGGGAAAAAAGTTTTGTCGAGCGGCGTTGCAATTGGCACTATGCCCGACCGGCGTAAATGGTTAATGATGATGGAGTCGGAATGCCTGCTGGCGTTGAACTCGCTCCCATTGTGAACATTTTGGGGCGCGAATTGTCTTTTCTATTGTCTGAAATGAACCATTGTGGACGAGCGATTGCAAAATGGGGACAGGTGGTTTCGAGACGTAAAGTGTTTGGAATGGAACGTTTACGAGGGAAAAGTTATCTCCGTTGGCGCGACCGCAGATTAAGTTTGGTGCCGGTCGCCGCTGGTTTTTGTCTTCTCCTGTTGTGGCTGGGCGCCATGCCGGTGTGCGCGGCAAGTTTCACCGCGTCGCTGGACAACGATACTCTCACGCTGGGCCAAAGCACAACCTTGTCGCTGGCGTTTGAAGGCGGCTCACCCCGCACGGTGCCGACTCCGAGCGTTTCCGGCCTGCAAATCAGTCAGGCCGGCACTTCCCAGAATGTGAGCTGGGTGAACGGCGCGATGAGTTCGACGGTCACGGTCGCCTTTTCGGTCACCCCGCAGCGGACGGGTGAATTTGTCATTCCCGCCATCGTTGCCGACGTGAACGGACAGACGCTGACCAGCCAGCCATTGCGATTGAAGGTGGGCCAACCCAGCGCGGCGTCAACGTCGCAAATCAACGCCGGTTCGCAGGTTGCCTTCATGAAACTCACATTGCCCGGGGACAAGGTTTACGTGGGCGAAGCCGTCGCCGCCAACCTGGAGATTTACCTGCGCGACGACGTGCGTAATTTTGGCAATTTTCAATTCACCGGCACGCCCGCCGATGGTTTTACCGTGGGCAAACTGCGTGAGGAACAGGCGCGGCGGGCGCAAATCGGGAACCGGGTTTACACCGTCGTGCCGGTTGCCATGGCCTTGACCGCCAACCGGACCGGCACGTTGAGCGTTGGTCCGTTGACGGCCAACATGACCCTGCTGATCGCCTCCCCGAATCAGTCGAATGATCCGTTTTTTCAGCAATTTGGCGTTCATGATCCCTTCGGAAATATCGGCGGGGCGCAGAAGCAAATCTCGCTGGCCACCGAAACCGCAAATATCCCGTCTCTGCCGCTGCCGGCGGAGAACGTGCCGCCGAATTTCAACGGCGCAATCGGCCAATACACCATGACCGTCACCGCCGGGCCGACCAACGTCGCCGTCGGCGATCCCATCACCGTGCGCATCCAGATTTCCGGCCGCGGCGATCCCGGCTCGCTGACGTTGCCGAACCAGTCGGCATGGCATGACTTCACGGTTTATCCACCCACCTCCCGGGTGGAGATGACCGACCCGCTCGGTTTGCAGGGTACCAGGACCTTTGAACAGATTGTTGCGCCGCAAAATTCAGATATCCACGAGTTGCCGCCTTTTTCCTTCAGCTATTTTGACCCGGACGCGGGCAATTATCGCACGCTCAGTGAACCGCCGGTGGCGTTGGCGGTTCGTTCTGCTGGAACGACGCCCGCGCCGACCATCGCGGGCGTTCAACCCGCCAATCCGCAAAGCCCGGCCCGGCCGGAGGACATTTTGCCCATCAAGGACGACCTGGGTGCGCTGGCCCAGGCCGGGCCGCCGCTGGTGGCGCGACCGGCGTTTCTCGTCCTGCAAACGCTGCCGGTTCTGGCGTGGCTCGCCGCCGTGGTCTGGCGCAGGCGCACGGACATTCTGGCCAACAATCCACGGCTGCGACGGCAACGGCAGGTCGCGCAACGGGTCCATGCCGGTCTGAACGATTTGCGCCGGCTGGCCAGGGAGAACAATTCCGACGAATTTTTCGCGACGTTATTTCGCCTGTTACAGGAGCAACTGGGCGAACAACTGGATTCACCGGCGTCGTCCATCACCGAAGCGGTGATTGAAGATCGGTTGCTCCCGCTCGGTGCGCCGGGGCCGGTATTGAACGGCCTGCGCGAATTGTTCCAGCTTTGCAACCAGGCACGCTACGCGCCGATTCGCGGGAGCGCGGAATTGAATTCAGTCGTCGGGCAGCTTGAAAAAGTCATCGCCGATCTCCAGGCGTTGAAGGCATGAAAACTGGACTTCACATTTCGAGACCCCGGCAAATCGAACGTAGCGGCTTTCGGCAGAAAGCCGGAAACTTTACTTTCAAGAAATGCGGCGGTCTGCCGACCGCCGCTACGCTTGCCATCCTGATCCTGGCCGGAAATCTGTTTGCGGCGGACGTTTCGGCTGACTTTAACGCGGCGAACAAACTTTACGCCGAGGGCAAGTTCGCCCCGGCTGCCGCCGCTTACGAAAAGATTCTGCAGTCCGGCGCAGTTACACCGGCGCTTTGGTTCAATGACGGCAACGCGGAATTCAAACTGGGACAACCGGGCCGCGCCATTGCCGCCTATCGACGGGCGGAATTGCTGGCGCCGCGCGACGACGAAGTAAGGGCGAATCTGGAGTTCGTGCGCAATCAGGTCGCCGGCCCGACGTTGCGCCAAACCCGCTGGGAAGATTGGCTCGGCACCTTGTCGCTCAACGAATGGACGATGCTGGCGGCCGGCGCTTTCTGGCTGACGTTCATCCTGTTGGCTTTGAGGCAGATTCAGCCGGCCTGGCGCCCGCGGCTGCGCGGTCTGACGTCGGGCATTATCCTCCTGACGATTTTGTCATGCGCCGGACTGGGCGCGGTGGCGACGGTTCATTTTTCGAAACCAACCGCAGTAGTCATTGAAGCGGAAGCAACGGCGCGCAGCGGGCCATTTGCCGAGGCGCAAGACGCGTTCAAGGCGCAGAACGGCATGGAATTGGCCGTGCTCGGTCAGCGCCACGACTGGCTCCAGGTAGCCGACGGTTCCGGGAAAATCGGCTGGTTGCCGGCGAAGCAAGTGGAAATCTTGCCAGGTGCGTAATGGGTAGGGCGCGGCACTCCGTGCGCGCCGTTCTTGCGTTCGCACGCGGCGGGCAGAGGACTGCCCGACCTACCGAAAAATTTTGTTGAACACAGTCGTAAAATCTATTGTCCATCGAAAAATAATTTCAAAACATGAACACGGGAATCTCCGCCATCAACGAAACCGTCAAAGAAGCCAGCGCATTCACCCATCCACTATTCAACGAGCTCGGCAAAGTCATTGTCGGCCAGCAATATCTGGTTGAACGGCTCGTCATCGGCCTGCTCGCCAACGGCCACGTGCTGCTCGAAGGCGTGCCCGGCCTGGCGAAAACCCTCTCGGTCAAATCGCTCGCCGCCTGCATCAACGTCAAGTTCGCGCGGCTGCAATTCACGCCCGACATGCTGCCCGCCGACGTCATCGGCACGCAGATTTACAATCCGCAATCCGGCGGCTTTAGCACGCGCAAAGGGCCGATTTTCGCCAACCTGATTCTGGCGGACGAAATCAACCGTGCGCCGGCCAAGGTGCAAAGCGCCTTGCTCGAAGCGATGCAGGAAAAGCAGGTCACCATTGGCGAACAGACGTTCAAACTGGAAGAACCGTTCCTGGTCCTCGCCACCCAGAATCCCATTGAGCAGGAAGGCACCTATCCGCTGCCCGAGGCGCAGGTGGACCGGTTCATGTTGAAATTGAAGATCGGCTATCCGTCGCGGGACGAGGAGCGGCACATTCTCGATCTGATGGCCAAAACCTCCGGCACGCCCACCGCGAGCGTGGTCGTTGATCCGAAGGATATTCTCAAGGCGCGCGCGGTCATCAACGACATTTACGTGGACGACAAGGTGAAGGATTACATCGTAGACCTGGTCTGTGCGACGCGCGACCCTGACCACTACAAAATTGCCGTGAAGGATTTCATCCAGCTCGGCGCGTCGCCGCGCGCGACCATCAACCTGACGCTGGCGGCGAAGGCGTACGCCTTTCTCAAAGGCCGTGGTTACGTGACGCCACAGGACGTGAAAAGCATCGGTATGGACGTGCTGCGCCATCGCGTGGCCATCACCTACGAAGCCGAGGCCGAGGAAAAGACCAGCGAAACGGTCGTCCAGAAAATCTTTGATGAACTGCCGGTGCCGTGAACATGAATGCAGAATTAAGAATGAAGAATGTAGAATGAAATTTGGCGCGGATGAAAAATGAAACAACACGAACAATCCCTTCGGGACTAAAGCTCAACAAGCTGACGAATTAAAAGTTCGGCATGATGCACATCCGTTTCCACTCACGTTCGCCAGCACTCGTGGCGACAGCTGCCATTTTGGTGCTGATTGAAACTTTCTATTTTGCGCTGCAACGACCCAACTACAGTCATATTGCAAACACCATCAGTGAACTTGGAGAAACTGGAGCGCCTCACGCTCGCTGGGTGGCTTTTGGTTTTTTTCTTCCGGTAGGTTTATTGGTCTGGCTGTCTTTGTGGCTGGTTCACCGTGAAGCATCGGACACAGATGCTTCGCTGATGGTGCTTGCCATGTCATGCTTGGGCGCAGGTTATGCGATAGCTGCATTTTTCCCTTGCGACCCAGGATCGCCGCTGTTTGGTAGCTGGCGGCAGCAGGTGCATACTGTTCTCGGATTCATTGATTACGAGGGAACAGGAATTGGGTTTCTCCTCGTCTCTCGCTATTTTGCAAAACGGAACGCGACAATCCAAGCCGTTGCCTTTTTAGCCGCCGGTGCCTTGGTGCTGCTGTGCCTGGCGTTACTTTCGCTCGAAACGACATTTCAGGTTCGTGGTGCGATTCAGCGTGTCGCCGAAATCATTGAGTTCGCAGGCGTGTTTTTTGCCTGTTCTTTAATGCGGAAAAAGACCATGCCAACCGCCCGCGCTAATTCTTAATTCTTCATTCATCCTTCCGCCTTCCCATGATTCCTCGCGAAATTCTCAAAAAAATCCGGCAGATCGAGATTCGCACGAACCGGCTCGTGACCGAAACGCTTGCCGGCCAGTATCATTCCGTTTTCAAAGGACAGGGCATGAACTTCGACGAGGTGCGCGAATACCAGCCCGGTGACGACGTGCGCGCAATCGACTGGAATGTCACCGCGCGGATGAATCATCCGTTCATCAAGAAATTCGTCGAGGAACGCGAACTGACGGTGATGCTGGTGGTGGATGTGAGCGGCTCCGGGTTGTTCGGCTCGCGCGAGCAATCCAAACGCGAACTGGCCGCCGAAATTGCGTCCGTGCTCGCCTTCTCCGCCATTCGCAATAATGACAAGGTGGGCTTGCTGCTGTTCACCGACGGCGTGGAAAAATTCATTCCACCACGAAAAGGCCGTGGTCACGTGCTGCGGGTCATCCGCGAGGTATTGTATTTCAAACCGAAGCGGCGCGGAACGGATCTGGCCCACGCGCTGGAATTCATGGGCCGCGTGTTGCCGCACAAGGCCATTGCGGTGGTGATTTCGGATTTCTTAATGCCGGAAGGTAACGGGACACTGCCACCACAAACGCAAATCGCCCTGCGGATGGCCAACCGGCGACACGACGTCGTGGCTGTCCACATCGCGGACCGTTACGAAATGGAATTGCCGGCGCTGGGCCGATTAATATTGGAAGATGCCGAAACAGGTGAAATCGTGGAACTCAATACCGCGCCGGCAGCGAGTCGCGACGCGTTCGCGCTACGTCAGGAAAAACAGTATGTCGAGGTCGCCCGGCAATTGCGGTCATCGGGCATCGATTCCATTCAATTACGCACCGACGAACCTTACGCGGCGGCGCTGGGCCGGTTTTTCGAGGCGCGGGAGAAGCGGAGGTTGCGAGGATGATGGCAATGAGCATTGACAAGTTGAACGTCCGCCCTCACCCCGGCCCCCTCCCCCGGGAGAGGGAGAACCGTTTGCAACCTCGCAGAATTTCGTGTGTCTGGATTTGCCGGGCAGTTATCCGTGAATCAAAAGACGTCCGCTTGCTGTTCCCTCTCCCCGGGGGAGAGGGTCAGGGTGAGGGTGAGCGTAGCCGTTGATCATGATTTCAAACGCGACATCCCAGGCTGCCATTGCGAATGCGAACGACATTCGCGACATCAAGCCGCCGGTGCCCATCCCAAATGTCTGGGAACGGATCGGGTGGGCGCTGGTCCTCCTGGCGGTTCTGGCCATTTTGTATTTTACCTGGCGATACTGGCGGAAACGGCGTTCGCAAATTCAGATGGAACCGCCGGTGCCGGCGCATCTTCGCGCGAAACAACAATTGGAGGAAGCACTCGCACTCCTCGCCCAGCCCAAACCGTTTTGCATTCTGGTCTCCGACACGATTCGTGCTTATCTCGAAGAGCAATTTGATTTTCATGCGCCGGAACGCACGACTGAGGAATTTCTGCGGGAACTGAGTACGACAGATTTGCTGTCACCGGAACAAAAGGAAAGCCTCGGCCAATTTCTGGAAAGCTGTGACCTCGTGAAATTCGCCAGATACGAACCGGGCGAGCCGGAGTTGCGCGAGTTGCATGGCTCCGCCGTCCGGCTGGTCGAAGAAACCGAGCCAAAAGAAGTCCAAAGTCCGGTGTCCAAAGTTCAAAGCCAAATGGCACCCGCATGACGTTCGCGCACCCATATCTTTTGCTGCTGCTGTTGTTGCTGCCGCTGCTGGCGTGGCTGAAGGGGCGGCGCGGCCAACCGCCGGCGTTTCTTTATTCGTCGGTGCGGCTGGTGGAAGGATTGACCCGCGTGCGCCGGTCGCGGACAGGCGCGTTTTTAATGGCGTTACGCTGGCTGGTGCTGGCGCTGTTCATTGTCGCGTTGGCGCAGCCGCGGTTGATGAAGAGCCAGACGACAGTCAAGGCCAGCGGCATAGACATTATGGTGGCGTTCGACATGTCCGGCAGCATGGTCTCAGAGGATTTCGTCGTGAATGGCCACCGCGTCAACCGGTTCAACATGGCGCGTTCCATTCTGGAAGGCTTCATTGACAAGCGGCCCAACGATCGCATCGGACTGGTCCTCTTCGCCACGCAGGCGTACATCGGCACGCCCCTGACGCTGGATCACGATTTTCTGATTGAAGATTTGAACCGGCTCAACATCGGCGCCATCAATCCCAACGCAACGGCCATCGGCGACGGCTTGACCACGGCGCTCAACCAATTGCGCGCGGTGCAGGCCAAAAGCAAAATCGTCGTTCTCATGACCGACGGCCAGAATAATTCGGGTAATATTGATCCGCTCACGGCGGCGCAAGCGGCGCGGGCGTTGGGCGTAAAGGTCTATACCATCGGCGTCAGCAAGAACGGCATCGCGCCGATGCCGGTCGGCAAAAATCCCTTCACGGGTGAAACGATTTATCAGAACGAGCCGGTGGACGTGGATGAGACCACGCTGAAACAAATCGCACAGATTACCGACGGGAAATACTACCGCGCCGATACGGCGGAACGGTTCCAGCAAATCTATGCCGAAATCAACAAGCTCGAAAAAACGGAGGCAGTCATCAGCAAATTTACGGAATACCGCGAATTGTTTCCATGGGTGGTGGCGTGTGGCCTCGTGTTGCTGATCCTGGAAATCACGCTGGGAGAGACGGTCTTCAGGAAATTGCCATGAAATTTACGATTTGAAGATGCAGTTTGCTGCTCCACATTTGCTCTGGCTGCTGCTGGTAATTCCGCCGGCGCTGGCGGTGTTCTTTTGGCGGGCGTTGCGCACGCGGCAACGGCTGCTGGCGCAATTCATTCAGACACGGTTGTTGTCGGCGCTCACCGTCGGTGTTTCCCCGGCGCGCCGCAAAATCCGGTTCGGTTGTTTGATTTTATCCGTGGCGCTGCTGATCGTGGCACTGGCGCGGCCGCAGTACGGATTCGATCTGCAGAAGATTGAACGGCGCGGCCTGGACATCGTGGTGGCGATTGATACGTCCAAAAGCATGCTGGCCGAGGACATTGCGCCGGACCGGCTCGAACGCGCCAAACTTGCCGCGCTGGATTTGATGCAGCGGGCGAAACCGGACCGGCTCGGCCTGGTGGCGTTTGCCGGAGACGCCTTTTTGGAATGCCCGTTGACGTACGACAACACGGCCTTTCAACAATGCGTGCAGAATCTGAGCGTTAACACCCTGCCCCTCGGCGGCACGTCGCTGGCCACGGCCATCCAGACCGCGCAAGCGGCCTTCAAGGAAGGCGACCATTTCAAAGTGCTGGTGGTGATCACGGATGGCGAGGACAACGTCAATTCCGGCGAGGTGCTCGCCGCCGCCAAGGCGGCGGCCAAGGCGGGCCTGAAAGTTTTCACCATCGGCATCGGAACGGCGGATGGGACCCTGTTGCGGATAACCGACGCGAATGGCAATTCGGATTATGTCCGGGACCCGGATGGCAATGTGGTGAAATCGCACCTGAACGAAACACTGCTCCGGCAAATCGGTTCCGCCACGGGAGGTTTTTATCTGCCGTTGCGCGGGGCGAACACGATGGAAATGCTCTACGACCGCGGCCTGGCCCCGTTGCCGAAATCGGAAGGTGAAGAACGACTGGTGCGCCGTTATCACGAGCAGTACCAGTGGCCGCTGGCCCTGGCCGTTTTGTTGTTGCTCGCGGAAATGTTGTTGCCGGAGCGGAAAAAGTCCACCGTCCACCGTCCACCGTCCAAAGTCACAGCGCCGGTGGTTGCGGCATTCCTTGGAATTTTGTTGCTGCCGGTTGCCGCCCAGGCCTCGCCGTCGTCTGCGTTGCGCGAGTACCACCTCGGCAACTACACGAACGCTCTGCAGGAATTTGAGCGACTGGCCCAAATTCACACCAATGACTTGCGGCTGGTCTTCAATGCCGGGGCGGCGGCCTATCGCGCGACGAATTACGACGAGGCGCTGAACCAATTTCAGATGGCGACCTTGTCGCCGGACTTAAACCTGCAACAACAGGCGTATTACAATCTGGGCAACACGCTGTATCGCCTGGGCGAAATGAAGTTCGAGCCGGACGCGGACGGCTTGAATACGGTCGAGGAACGCTGGCAACAGGCGGTCAGGAATTATGAGCACGCGGCGGAATTGAACGCGAACGACGCCGATGTTGCCTATAATCTGGCTTTTGTGAAGCACCAGATCGGCTTGATTGCCGAGCTTCGTGAAGTCATGCGCCGGGCCAAGCTGGCAGCCGACGACGCAGTCCGGCGCAATGAATATCACCGCGCCCTGGAAATCATGGAAAGTCTGGCCCAAAATCAAATCGCGGCCAAAAAATTCCAGGACTACATCAAAAAATTAAAGGACATTGATGCGATTATTACTCCTCCTCAGCGTTAGCCTGCTGCTGGCCGGGCAGGCAGCACGCGCCCAATCCGCCGATGATTTTTTCAACCGCGGCGCGCACTCCTATATTTCCAACAACATCCCCCAGGCGCTGGAATCGGTGGAAACCGGGCTGAAACAGTATCCCGGGGATGTGAAGCTCAAAAAGCTGTATGAACTGTTGAAGCAACAAAGCCAGCAGCAGTCGCAGAACAACCAGTCCCAACAAAACCAAAATCAGCAGTCGCAGCCGAATCAATCGCAATCAAAGCCATCGCAGAACAACCAGCAGAATCAGAAATCCCCGCGACCAAATTCGCAGTCGCAAAACCAGAACGAACAGAACCAGTCCGATCAACAAAACACCAAACCGCAAAATCAGAGGCAACCGCAAGCGTCTGACGGGGAACCAAGTACCGAAAGGCAGGGCAACCCGGATCAACCGGACCAGCCGCTGGCCGCCGGGCAAATGACCCCGGAAGCGGCGAAACGATTGTTGGATGCGCAAAAGGGTGACGAACAGTTCCTTCAATTGAAACCGCAAACCCCGCCCCCGAACGATCAACGCCCAATCAAAGATTGGTAGCGTGTTCCCGGTCGAGGTTCGCCCCGTTGGCTCCGGCCGTTCCACCCTGGTAAAATTCGTGCCGGATTTTCATTTCTATTTCGGGGGCGGCCCGACGCCAAAGGCGTCAAAACCTCCAGTTTCCGGGACAATTCACAGGCGGCCCCTTGACAGAGGTTCGGGGAACGGTTACTGCTCTAATGAGCGAAATTAGAGTTTATGGGTATTCATCTATTCCATCCATTTTCGAGGATGATTGACGGAATGCCGGCCGAGGCGATTGTCGCGGTCGTGAAACGCGAGGCGCAAATGCTGGCGGAAGATTTGGCCCGGGGCCGGATGCCGCTCGCGGGCGAGGCCCATTCGATCCTGAGTTTTTGCCGTTTTCTGGAAGCCAGCCAGTCGGGTACGAAGATTTCCCCCGTGGCTCTGCCCATGACCGACACCGCCTTTTACCGGAAGACCACGGAACGGCTGGTCCAGGCCGGGAAACTGCCGTCCGACGCCAAAGAACAGTTTGACACGGTTTTTTCCAGGCCCGCTTTGAAAGTATTGATTTCCACTCCCTGACCCGCCCGCGCGCGGTCGACAATTATCATTGACAGATGTAATCTCTGCGGTTACTTATTAATCGCAAGTTATGAGAAGCAGTTGTCGTTTTGCCATGGCCGTTCACGTGCTGGCCGTCCTCGCTTACAAGGAAGGCGACCGGGTCACCTCGGCTTTTCTGGCCGGCAGCGTCAATACCAACCCTGTCATTATCCGGCGGCTCCTGCTCTCCCTGCAACAAGCCAGACTGGTGGACACCTGCAAGGGGGCCGGGTCCGGTTCCCGATTGAATCGTTCGCCCGGCCGCATTAATCTTGCTGAAGTATATCGGGCAGTTGAAGAAGCTGAACCTTTCGGTACGCCAGCCCGAAAACCCAACACCGCTTGCCCCGTAGGGCATTGCATTCGCAAGGAGTTGGACCGGATTTTTGCGTCGGCCTGGAAAGCCATGGAACAGGACCTGGAGAAAACCAGTCTGGCGGATGTGATCACCGCGGTGAAGGCCTCCGGCGCCTGCACCCCAAAAAAAGTCGTTTGACATGCTCTTTTTTTGAACGACTATGTAACAGCAGCTGTTACATATAGTGGAAAGGACAGGAAGATATGAAAAGGAACAATGCAAATCATAGCGGGAAGCCTGAGCCAGGCATGGCCGCCTTCAAAAGCAATTGCCTGGCGTCGTGCCGGAAGGTCCTGGCCCGGATTACTGCGGCCCGGGAGATGATTTTCAACGAATCACGCCGAACCCTCAAAGCGCATGAGCACCTGCTCCGGCTGGCGCTCAATGAAGCCGAGGCGGTGGCGTGGCAAACGATGTATCCGCATCTCGTTTTCCCGGCTCTCGCTGCGGAGAAGGTTCAAGCGGTCGTTGCCTGGGATAAGTTGCAATCGTTGCAGCGGCTCCGCGCGCGATTGGGGCCGCCAGGTCGACCGATGGCCGGCGCCTTCTAAACACTGAAACAACCATCAATCCGGAGTTGAAAGATGAAAGCGACGATTGAAATCAACGAGGCGAATTTCGAGGCCGAAGTCCTGAAATCCAGCCAGCCGGTGCTGGTGGATTTTTGGGCCGAGTGGTGCGGGCCATGCAAAATGCTCGCGCCCGTGCTTGAGGAAATTGCCGCCGAACAAAACAGCGGAGTCAAGGTCACCAAGGTCAATGTGGACGACCATCCGGCTTTGGCCGCGCGCTTTGGCATCCGGTCCATTCCGACCTTGCTTTACTTTGCTGATGGCGGATTGCGCAATCAAACGGTGGGGGTTGTGAGCAAGAAAACGATTTTATCCAACCTGAAAGGGCTGGCGGTCAAGGCGTGAGAACCAGGAGAAACAGATGAAGACAACGTATAAACGAACCAACCGGCGCGGAACCACACGGCCTGCGTCACGCGGCACCCGTGCGATCGTGCCGCGGCTGGGCCATAACCCGGTGCTCACCCGAGCGGCCACGCTTCCCCAGCCTGCGCTGCCGGCCAAGGCATTGACTCCCGCGGAAGCGGCGTCATCGGATTTGCCGCATGGCGATGTCCTGCAGCTTTATCTCCGCGAAATCGGCCAGGTAAAACTGCTTACCCCGGCCGAAGAAATCGTGCTCGCGAAACGGATCCGACGGGGTGACAAACGGGCGCGTGAGCAGATGATCAAGGCCAACCTGCGGCTGGTGGTGAAAATTGCCCATGACTATGAAGGCATGGGGTTGCCGCTGCTTGACCTCATCAACGAAGGCAATATCGGCTTGATGAAAGGCGTCGAGCGCTTCGACCCCCGGAAAGGAGCCAAGCTTTCCACATATGCCTCCTGGTGGATCAAGCAGAGCATCAAGCGCGCGCTGGCCAATCAGGGCAAGACCATCCGCCTGCCCGTGCATGTGGTGGATAAAGTGGCCCATATCCGACGGGCCGAGGTGAAGTTGCGCGAAACTTTTGATCGGGACCCGACCGACGAAGAACTGGCGCATGAACTGGACCTTGATCCCCGGCGCATCCGGCAATATCGCCAGGCGTCCAAAGCACCGGTTTCACTGGATGCGCCGATTGGCGACGACGCCTCGGAGCGCGTTGCTGAAATAGTGGCGGATCCCAATGCCGCGGCGCCGTTCGACCGGCTTGTTCAGGAAACCGACACCCAATTGGTGCGGGAAGTTCTGGGCACGCTGGATCAGCGTGAAAACAAGATTCTGGCCATGCGTTTCGGATTGCATGACGGTACTCAAAGAACCCTGGAGGAAGTGGGCGCGCATTTGGGCGTGACGCGCGAACGCATCCGACAGATTCAGGACCAGGCGCTGAAGAAATTGCGGGCAAAGATGGAAGAGCGGGACCGGCCCACCGCAGAAGAAAACGGCGCCCTGGCAGTCGCGGTGTGAATGGTTCACAGACGCAATCGTCATCACGAGATTGCGTCAGGTTCCGTTCCGGGACCGTTTTCGGGCCGGCGGAATGAGTTTTTGGACTCTTCTGCAATCATGCACAAGGCTGCTGAAGTCGACGCGCCCCAGGGCGGTTAAACCCGGACAAACTCCGTTGCCGCCCGGAGCGGTGTTTTTTTTGCCGACACCACAGCCTCGAATTAAAAGACGTGATGGAACTCTTCTGATAATAAAGCAACCCGATATCTGATTTCAGGTAAGCAAGCATCAAGGCTTGCATCGTCTGCCCGCCCGATAGAAGGGCTTCCGATTCAGGATTTTCTGCAGTCCGGCAGGATAATTATTGCCTTCGGGCGGCACAAGTTCTGCTAAAACTGCCCATATGGATTGTGGAATTAGACCCTTTAAACGACACAAATCCGGCACGACGCCCGGGTCGAGATTTGATCGCCATTGGCATCCGCAACGCTGTCCTGGCCACCGTCATGGGCTTCAGCCCGTTCGCTGATAAATGGCCATGAACTATGGCTCCGTCATCAACCTGATGTCCGGGTTTCTGCAATGTGCGGTGCTCGGTTACGGGTTGTGGCTGACCCGTCGCTTCGGCGCGGCGCGCGTGGGTTGGTCGCTCGTTTGTGCCTTTTCCGTGTTGGCGTTGCTGCGTGTGTTTCTTTTCCAGACCAGCTTCCAGTTCGGCGTCAAGGTCGACATCATTTTCAGCGTGATCGCCTTGATGTTGCTCGCCGGCATGTTGCAACTGGAGGTCCTCTTGCGGGAACGTCTGCGGGCGGAATCTGTCCGCGAGGAGGCCCGGTTGGAACTCGAAACCCGAATCCGGGAGCAGACGGCGGAACTGACCAAGGTGAACGGCGAACTGCGGCAGACGGCCGAACGCCTCAAGGCCGAAGTGGAGGAACGGACACGGATGCAGCGGGAGGCGGAGAAGACCCACAAGGAAATGCTGATTGTGTCCCGACAGGCCGGCATGTCCGATGTGGCCACCGGTGTACTCCATAACGTCGGCAATGTGCTGAATAGCGTGAATGTCTCCGCCAACCTCGTGGCCAGCCATTTGCAGGAACTCAAGATCAACCGTCTGAATGACGCCGTCCGGCTCCTGCAGCAAAACAGTTCCGATTTGGGGAATTTTATCACGAACGATTCCCGGGGAAAACAGTTGCCGAATTTTCTCATGCAACTCGGGAAATATCTGTCCAACGAACAGGGCCTGTTGTTGCAGGAAATGGATTTCGTCAAGACCAAGATCGAACACATCAAGCAAATCGTGGCAACCCAACAGGACTATGGCAGGGTCTCCGGCGTGGCGGAAAAAGTCCGGGTCATCGATCTGGTCGAGGATTTGTTGCGCATCCACAAAGCTGATCTGGAGGAACACGGAGTCAATATCCAGCGCGAATACCAACCCAACCTGCCGGAAATCTCCGTGGACAAGCATAAAGTGCTGCAAATCCTGCTCAACCTGACCTCCAATGCCAAACATGCCTGCATGGATTCCGGCCGGGAAAAACGGCTGGTGACCGTGCGGGTGTCCAACGGCGACGACCGCATCCGCGTTGCCGTCGGCGACAACGGCGTCGGCATCTCCGCCGAAAACATCAAAAAAATCTTCAATCACGGATTCACCACGCGGAAAAAAGGCGGACACGGTTTTGGGCTGCACAGCGGCGCCCTGGCCGCCAGGGAACTGGGCGGTGCCCTGCTCGCGCACAGCGACGGACCGGACAAAGGCTCCACCTTCACCCTTGAATTGCCATTGAAACCCCGGCACCAGACTTATGAAAGTTGAATCCGCGGATCACAATCGCCGTATTCTGATCGTGGACGACAGTCCGGCGATACACGATGATTTCAAAAAAATCCTGGTGCGATCCAATCCGGCCGGAAACGACCTGGAAAGCGCCGAAGCCAGCCTGTTCGGGGCGTCAGAGGTTGGGAGCGGAGAGGAACAGGATTTTGAACTGGCTTCTGCTTTCCAGGGCGAGGAGGCGCTGGCAACGGTACGGGCCGCCGTCAAGGCCGGCCGCCCCTTTGCGATGGCGTTCGTGGACGTGCGGATGCCACCGGGTTGGGATGGTATTGAAACCATTGTCCAACTCTGGCGGGTCGATCCCGACCTGCAGATCATCCTCTGCACCGCTTATTCGGATTATTCCTGGAAAGAGCTGTGTGCCCGGATCGGTGCCACGGACCAGATGGTCATTCTCAAAAAACCTTTTGACGCCATCGAAGTGCTGCAATTGGCCAACGCGCTGGTGAAAAAATGGAGTCTGCTGCAACAAACGCGGCTGAAAGTCCATGACCTGGAGTCTGCCATCGGCGAGCGCACGCAGGAACTGCAAACCTCCAACAAACAATTGCGCGAGGCGCAGGAAAAACTCAGGCATTTCCTTTCCAAAAGCCCGGCGGTTCTGTATTCACTTAAATTCGACGCCGGCCGCCTGATCCCGTCATGGATCAGCGACAATTTCGCAAATTTTACCGGTCGCAAAATCCAGGATTGGTATCAGCAAACGCCGGAAGGCAATTGCGTTGAGGAGTCGGACCGTTCCATCGTATCCGACAGCCTGCCGGCGTTGCTCGCGCGAAATCATGCGAGCCTGCAATACCGCATCCGCCGCGCAGACAACACCGTCCGCTGGGTACGCGACGACTTTCAATTGTTGCGCGACGAGGCGCAGCAGCCGGTTGAAATCATCGGTTGCTGGACCGACATCACCGAGCGCAAACAGCTTGAAGAACAGCTTCGCCAATCGCAAAAGATGGAAGCGTTCGGTCAGCTGGCCGGCGGCGTGGCGCACGATTTCAACAATCTGCTTACCATCATCAAAGGCTATGTTTGTGTGTTGCTGGACGAGAACTGCCCGGCTGAAAAACGTGCGCCCGGCCTGACCGCGATCGGCAAGGCCACGGATCGCGCCGCCCTGCTCACCCGGCAAGTGCTCGCGTTCAGCCGGCGCCAGCTTTTCCAACCCAGATCGCTTGACCTCAATGGAGTCGTGGGTGACACGGGCCACATGCTGCAACAACTGGTCGGGGAAAGCATCGCGCTGAAAACACAATGCCTGTCCGGCACTGCCTCCATCACAGCCGACCCGAACATGCTGGAGCAGATCCTGATTAACCTCGCGGCCAACGCGCGGGATGCCATGCCCCGCGGCGGCCAGCTCACCCTATCCACATCGTTATGCGACGTTGACAGCACGCATGTCCGCCAGCACCCCGAAGCCCGGCCCGGTCCCCATGTTTGTTTGTCCGTCACCGACACGGGTTGCGGCATCGCCCCTGAGCACATGTCCCGCCTCTTTGAGCCGTTTTTTACGACCAAGGATGTCGGTAAAGGGACGGGACTGGGACTGGCCAGCGTTTATGGCATCGTCAAACAGCATGAAGGCTGGATTGAGGTCTCAAGTCGCGTGGGTAAAGGCACTTCATTCAAAGTCTTTTTCCCGGCTTCTTCGCTCCCGGTTGTCCCCGTCGAATTATCGCCGCCCGCCCGGCCGGCGCGCGGTGGCGGCGAAACCATTCTTATCGTGGAGGATGAGGCGACTTTGCGCGAACTGTTTTGTCTCTCCCTGCAACAGCTCGGCTACCGGGTTTTTGCGGAATGTTCCGGGGCCAAAGCCCTCCGTGCCTGGTCTGCCCGCCTGGATCAGATCGACCTGCTGCTGACCGACCTGGTCATGCCGGACGGCGTTTCCGGCTGGAAACTGGCCAGTACCTTACAGGCCGAAAAGCCGGGCTTGAAGGCCATTTACATGAGCGGTCACAGCGCCGATGTCAACGGCCTCGGTTCTGGTGCCGCCAAAAACATCCGGTTTCTCGCCAAACCCTTCAGTGTTGAAACGCTGGCCGAAGCGGTGCGTACCTGTTTGGATGAGGCGAAACAATTCATCAAAGGCACGGCCAAAGTACGTCCCGTCCTGCAAACCTGACGCGCGCACCCCGCTTCCCGGCCTTCAAGCCCTGGTTTCAGCACGAAAAGAACAGGAGTGGGTTCCCAATAACCCCCCTCGAATTGATGCTGCGCGTAGAACAACCACACCCCGGCCGACCCGGCCGTCATCAGCACCACCAACTGAATAACCAGATAAGCCTTAAGGCCGAAAATCCAGGTCAACCCGGTCGCGATGACCCCCACTCCGAGGTTTGTCCAATGGGTCGAGTAACGCCCCCGCAACGGTGCCTTGAGTGAGGGCACCCGCTGCTTCATGAGAAATACGAACAACGGTGTCAACACGAACAACACTGCCGGATTGCGCGCCAGGGTACGCGAAACGCTTCCGGCGCAATGCCTCCAGATATTCCGGTACGGTCAGCGTCCCTGCATCGCCCGTGCCGCACCGATCCAGATCACCTGCGCTGGCGTGGTGGATGGCGTGTTCCCACCGCCAATGATAAAAGGCGTGAACCGAAAATCTTGACTTCACGCTGCCACCGTGGCTGATAATCGTTCTGTGACCATATTGAACTTGTCAGCACAGCAATTACGCCGGGCGGCTGGAATCAAGGGCCGGATCGCGTCCCTTGAAAAACAACTCAGCCAGATAGTTAGCATGCCTGCCCAATCCAAGTCCCCGCCGAAGAAAAGCCGAAAAATAAGTGCTGCTGGCAAGGCAAGAATTGCGGCGGCACAAAGGGCACGATGGGCGAAGACAAATCGACGAAAGTCAGTTGCAAAGCTTGTCAAGCCGGCCAGGCGCAAAATGAGTGCAGCAGGAAGGGCGAGAATTGTTGAAGCCCAGAAAAAGCGGTGGGCAAAGGTCAAAGCTGGCAAAAAGTGAATGTGATTGCCGGGCAGACACATGAAGTCCAATGAAATCAAGGAATTGTTGGTTGCGAGAATCATATACTTTCTTGAACCGTATCTTGAAAAATTGCACCACTATTCCATTAAAGATGAAGGTGATAAAATAGAAGTCATTGGGGCAACTGATGACAAGGTAACGAGTGTATTTGTTTTAGTCCGCATTCTTATAACCGAAGAGTTTGGGAAGATATACATAGCCAGCCTCAAACTTCCTGACTTCATGCGGCATCAAGGCATAGGAAGAAAATTGATAAAGGTCATATTCAAGCTGGCGACGGAATTGCGATTTGAGCTCATTATTACTCTCATGACGGATTCTTTCTACGAAAACATGAAGAAGCGCGGCGCGTTAGAATGCGAAAGACCCAACTCACTAAAAATAGTCGACAGCACAATGCTGGATTGAGTGAACTGCAAAATTGGCAACGTCAATTATTGGTTTGACGAAGGACCGGCCGGATTCACAAAACAGGGCGCTCAAGGATGGCCACAAGGACGGTGGCGCGCTGGCGATGAAAGTCTATCGACATTTGCTCGAAAGCCATTCCACCACGATGGCTGGCGATCCATTCCTTGCCGTGCCATGATTGTGCCGCACTCTTGCCGGGCAAACGAACCAATCGCCGGCTGGCTGATATTCGCGATCTCCGACGGCTACGAACAATCGTAGAAACGGCAAGGTGAAGTGGCGGGCAATTTCAGATGCGGCAACCGCTTGATAATGTCCGCCGAAGTTCAAGAGTCATTCAGCATCCATCACGCAGCGGAAACCCAACGTACCCGCACGGTCTGTGCCGGGACACATCAACAACAGTTTCCCGTGTTCATTCAGTTTGGCCGAATTTGGGAAATACCAGTCTGAGCCCTGCGGATGGTAATAGCTGCCGCCGCGAACAATTGCGGCGTGGGTGTGCTCGTCCACGTATTCATCGGTCCATTGCCAGACATTGCCGACCATGTCCCGGACGCCAAACGGGCTGGCGCCTTGTGGATAACCATCCACGTTCGTGGGCGACCGCCGCGCGCGGCCTTCGTCCGGCGGCGGCACCGCGTCCGCTTTCCACTCATTGCCCCAGGGATAAAGTCGGCCGTCAGAACCCTGGGCGGCGTATTGCCATTCCCACTCGTGCGGCAGTCGTTTGCCCGCCCAGTGCGCGTAGGCGCGGGCATCTTCCAGCGATACCCACGTCACGGGTTTGTCGCCCCAGCCGGCCGGGTAATTCCCGTTCTGCCAATCCTTGAGGAAATTGTAATCGTCGCGCGGATGGTAGCCGGTCGCGACCAGAAATTCCTTGAACTTTGCGTTGGTGACGGGGTAGCGGTCCATGAAAAACGGTTTGATGATCACGTGGTGCCGGTGATATCGCCGCGGCGAATCCTCCCACGGATATTGCACATCCACGCCGACCATGTCCTCGCCTTCAATCTCGATGCCGGAAACGGCGAAGTTGAACGACGCACCCGAAATTCCGACCATTCCCGGCGGCGCTGTTTTCACGGGCCGGGTGGGTTGAATTTCAACCTGATGCTGCGGCATGAATTTCCATTTATCGGAAAAATCCGCGAGCGGCTTCCGCGCCAGGGCTTTCATGCCTGCGAGAAATGATTGGAAGGCACTGTCGGAACCGGTTTCGGTCGCCAACATGGCACCGTAACCATGCGCCTCGACCTCGAAATTTAATTCTGCGGAAATAACACCCTGGTTGGTGACCACGGTAGGTTTCAACTCGACGCCGTGCCAGAGATCAAAGCAGTGTGTCGAGGGATGGTATGGAATTTGGATTTGCGGCCCCGAAACGTCGTATTCCGCGCGGTTCACAAAAGTCCACAAAGTCTGGCCTTGGCCGGGAAATGCGCTTGCGAAAACGCCGTGCTGCAGCACAGGAAAGTGCGGCTCCCCATCGCGGCTGACCAACAGGCCGGCGAAGGCGCGCTCGATTCGGGCGACCCGGCGCAGCGCCTCGGCGTCGCGCGGCGTCAGGCCGTTCCAGATGCCCCAGATGTTTTCCCAACTTTCGAACCCAACGCCGTTGAAGAACGCCTGCTGCAGATCGTCGGTGTGATCGCGGGCCCAGCGATTGCAGACGTTGACCATGTGCCGTGGCTCGAGCCATTTGTATTTGCTGACGGAAGGAACGAAATCATACGGCGTCCAATACCCCCAACTCAGATTGTCCCACGGCAGATCCGCCAAATTCTTCAATCCGACTTCAGGCTCGAAGGCCAGAACATGCCCCGATTGGTCCGAGGCTTGACGATATTCCCGGGGAATGCCGCTCATGGTGTCGCCGTTCACACCGTCGGCGTTCACCGTTTTCATCTCCCGGGCAATGGCCGTCCACAACGGCCCGGCTTCCTCACGCGTGCCCGTGTCCCACGGCATGACGGGAAAAAGCACCTTGACGCCGCGCCGATGAAAATCCGCCACCATCCGGCGCACACCGGAAAGACCGCCGGGAAGAGCGCGGACCAGGTCAAATTGATTGCGATCATCAATGCCAATGTTGGGATAAACCGCCCAAATCAAAACGGCATCAATGCCGCCGTAACGCTTCTCCAAATCATCAAGGTAGCGGTCCACGGTGTATTTGCCGGTGGCCGGGTCATAGAAATACCGATCCTCGACCATCATCTGCGGCTGGACAAAACTGCTTTGGGTCCACTTGAGTTCCGGGCGGTCATATTCCGCGCCATGGTAATTCATCGCCACCAGTTTCCGCGCGCGCCAGTCCTTCATTTCCGTCAACCAGACGGGAAATGCCTCTGCTGTCTGTGGCCCGGCAATGGTTTCGTCGGCCATTGCGAGCGGCGGCGTTTGCCCCGGCGCAATCGCCAGGCTGAACCAGATCATCAGCCCGGCCGCAACCGGTATCGGTCCCACTCGGCCCAGAAAGGATGATCGTGTCATCGTTACCAGCCCTTTTCCCAGAAAAGAAGTTGGGTTACAAGTCCGTGCTTCGAGCCTTCTTTTTGGCGGAGTGGCGTATGTATGATGGGCTCCTTTCAGGGAACGTGGACGCGATAAAAGCGATATGGCAAATAGCCAACCGTGTCTGTAAATCTGTATTGGCCGGGGCTGGTTTCGGTCGCGGCGCCGTGCCACTGCCAGTTTGACAAATTTGATGAAGCCCACACGTCATACGTCGTGTTGGACGAACCCTTAAAGGTGAATTGAAATGCCCTGCCTCCTCCAGCACCGGTCCACTGTGGTTTCGTCAACGTTGGAGCCATCGGCGGAGCGTCAGGGACCAGAGAGTAAGTCCAATAGTTATATTCGGTCCAGTTATCGGCCGGAGAGACCTTGATTTGGATTGAACTTTTTCCACTGGTGCAGGAAGCCGGGATCATGAAGTCACTGTCCCGCCAGCAATGGAACGGGTTGCTACCGGCACAATACCAGGTGCCCACCAGCGCCCCATCCACATAAACGTCGGCCGATTGGTTGGGAATGCTCTGGTCAAACTGGCGGCGCAGGATCGCCCCGGCGTTGTTCGGCGGTAAGGCCATCGTAAATTGGCTGAATCCCTCGTCCGCCCGGCCCATGTTGGTAATGATCACGCTGTCGAAATTCCCCTCAAAGGTATATGCATTCGTTCCGCTCCAGGTTTGATTGCTGATGCTATAGGAATGGGCGGCCTCACTGGCGGCATTGCCGACATTCAACTGGTCGCTCAAAACGGACCGGGGAGCCGGTTGGTGGTAGTAATAGGCCAAAGTCCAGACATTCTCCGAAACTTCATCTATACCGCCATGTTGAATCCCCACCGTAATGTGTTTTCTGAACGGAATTGCGTCGGACAGGAAGAACCGATAGGCAGAGGTATAATTGTAGTTCGTATCCGACAGATCCGCCGTGTTGCCGTGGGTCGGCAAAGTGAACAACCCATTCTGGAAATACCAGCCGCCGTTGAAAAAATCCTCCGTCCCGGTTCCGTAAAACGCCGGCGTTTGGCGGTCGTCCACATAAACCCGCTCGTCTCCTTCCAGAAAGCCGCGGTTGCGCGGCCCCATCATGGACATCACGATGCCCACCCAATGGCCGGCGCCCTCCGTATCCAACAGGGTGACGTCCGAACCGTTGGTGGTGGGGATTTCACTCCTGAATTGTGTTTTGAAGCAACCAACATCAGCAAATGAATTGGTAAAAGGTCGGTATTGGATTTCCGAATGGATGTTCGTCGTGGGACTGGCCCGATGGCTGATCAATTGAATCACCGCCCGCCGGGCAAATGGCATGGGAAAATAACAATACAGGTCGTTATTGGAATCCATGCCGACGGGAAGGCTGCGCGTGGGATAAGACGCGAATTGGCCCATGGCAAAAAATGAGCCGATGGGTGCATGAACGCTGGGGGTCGTCTCGCCGTCGAAGGCAATTTTGAGCCACAAGTTGGTGAGCAGGTCTGCCACATTGGTGTTCGATGCCGACGCAAGTCCCGGAATGTTCAGCTTGATGGACGCGATGGAATATGGCCCGGACACGTTCAGAAGCGTTTGGGTTGAAGAAGCCCCAAGATGGGAGTGTCCTGATTTGAAAGCAGGGCACGACGCAGGGAGTGCTCGCGCCGACGACTCGTTACCTCGTCGCCTATAACCTGGGACACTGCCCGCAAGATTAAAGGTATTGGAAACGATAAGGTTTTCGATCTGGCTTTTGGGGTCAGCGCCGGCGTTGTTCCACATGTTCACCACCGCGCTGGAATCTTCTTTGCCGGTCCAGGTGGTTATGGGTGTGTCCGGGCCGTAAAGATCATAACCGATGTTGTAATAAAACCTGGAGGATGTCGCGTTCGACAAAATCCGGATGGATTTTTTGAACGGCAACGGCAGGTAACAATAATAGCCGCCGCTGGAAACGACGGCATTGCCGGCCAGCGGCTTTACAAACGGCGCATAGATCCCGCTGCACAGAACCGAGATCGGAATATGGATTCGCGGAGTGGGTTCGCCGTCAAAATAAACCTGGATCCAGTCGGTCGCTCCATTGAAACCGGTGAACCACATCCGGTAAACCGTGCCTGGCCCATTCAGGTCCAGGAGCACGTTTCCTGTGTTGGTGACGTAAAGGAAATTATTATGGTCGGTGTTGCCGCCGGAACGGTCATAACTGGACTCACCCCCTCCGAGGGTGTCCAATTTCAGCCAGGGTAAACGATAAAACTCGGACATGGCGCTCAAGCCGTATGGCTCGGTAGCCGCCGCCTGTGTGCGCGGTACGAAAATCATCAGGACGACAGCACAAAGAAATATTTTCGAATACACAGAAACGCCTTTCAACCGGACATTGGCTGATTCGATGTAATGAAATGCCCGAATCAAAAAATACTGGACGGTGCCACAATAGGCAGAACTGCCGTGACAGTTTGATCCTGGCCGCCTGCATTCCGAACTGTAAATGCGGCTGACCATTCGCACAGGTGCAACCAGCGGCAGCAAAAACCTATGGCCGGCAAGGCGGATTGTTGAAGTCATACTCGCACCATGGCCCGTCGCATCATTTGGAAGACGAAGCGAACAGTTTATTGATTTCAAGACGCGTTGGCGCGGAGGTCTGCGCTCCCAGGCGAGTAACGGAAATTGCCGCCGCGGCAGTGGCAAAACGCGCTGCTTCAAGTAATGACCGGCCTTCAGCCAACGCAACCGCCAAAGCGCCGTTAAAGACATCGCCGCCTGCCGTAGTATCCACGGCCTTGACCTTGTAAGCGGGAATCATCTGCCTGACTTCTCTTCCGGCCACAAATGCGCCGCGCGATCCCATGGTAATAATTACGTTTTCCACACCGCGCGCGAGCAGGGCCCTGGCGGCCGTGGCCGCCGCATTCCGGTCGCGCACTTTGATGCCGGTAAGCATTTCGGCCTCGCCTGCATTTGGGGTAAGCACGTCAACCTGTTTGAGCAGTTTGTCGGGAAGTTTCCGGGCGGGCGCGGGATTGAGCAGAACCTTCACGCCAGCCCTGGCCGCAAGTTCAGCCGCCATCCGGACTGTGTTGAGTGGTGTTTCCAATTGGAGAACCAGAACACGCGCGCCGCGAATTCCTTTCCCCGCCCGCTTCACATCGGTTGGCGACAATCCTTCATTCGCTCCGGAAGCCACGGCAATGCTGTTCTCCCCGTCCTGGGCGACAAAGATGAGAGCGACGCCGGAGGGTCTGGTTTTGTCCCGGACAAGGTAGTCCACGTTAATCCCGTCGAGGACAAAACCGGCAATGGCCTGCTCTCCCATCGAATCGCATCCCACGCGCGCGACGAAAGTAACTCCGCCCCCGGCCCGGGCGGCCGCAACTGCCTGGTTGGCCCCCTTGCCACCGGCCGCCGTGCGGAATTCACCTCCCAGAACAGTTTCGCACGGGCGCGGAATGCGATCCAATTTGATGATCAAATCCGTATTCGAACTGCCGACCACGACAATTTTGCTCATAACTTTAAGGCTCACAGTCTTGAGGTGATCAGGATTCCCAGCCCCAGCAGGTAGAAAAAGAACATCGCCGCCAGCAACTTGCCCGTTCCGGGAGGCGCCTCTTTGAATTCCTTCCAGACAAAAACGCCCCATAACGCCCCCACCAGCGTCGCCCCCTGGCCCAAACCATAGGACAGCGCCGGACCCGCCGCGTGGCTGGCAATAATACTGAACGACATTCCCAAATTCCAAATGATCCCCCCCAAAATACCGACACCGTGCAGCCGCGCATTGCCCTTGGTGAAATAATCCATCAGAGGCACCGGCTCGCCGTGAAAGGGCTTGAGCATGGCAATGGTGTTCCACACAAAATTCGACACCAGCACGCCGCAGGAAAACAGCACGATCGCCGTGTAAGGACTGAGCTTGCCCGCCTCCAACGTCGCGTCGGCTCCTTGCACCTGAATCTCGCCCATTGCCCTGGCCACGTAACTGTAGAAAAAGCCCATCAGGACGCCCGCCGCGACCGACAAGGCAATGCCTTTGAACGGCATCTTCCGATTTTTCGAAGCCAGACGGCTGTAGGCCATCGCCGCTAGAATGATCGCCACCACCACGCCTCCCACCCCCAAGGCCAGCAGCGCGACGTTGCCTTCGGGCCTGGCCAGGTAGGTTGTGATAACCCCCAACGTCAGCGCCAGCCCGACCCCGACCGGGAAAGCCACGGCCAAGCCGGCGATGTCGATCGCGGCGACCAGGAGAATATTGGACAAATTAAAGATAACTCCCCCCAAAAAGGCCGAGCCGAGCCAGCGTCCTTCCGCTTGTTGCAGGTCAGGCAGAAACCCGCGTCCCGCGTTTCCGGTGCTGCCCAGGGTGAACGCCAGGATCAGCGACAGGACCAGCACGCCAATGGCATAATCCCAGTAGAACAACTGAAATCGCCACTCCTTGCTCGCCAGTTTTTGAGTGTTGGCCCAGGACCCCCAGCAGATCATGGTCACGACACAGAGCAGGACCGCAACGCTGTAGTCTGTTACGATATACATACCCTATTTGGTCATCTCCGGTTTGTTGGCGGTGAAGCCGTGGGATATTTGATTAATGTTGGCGTCAGATTTCGTAGAACGTGCAGCAGAACTGGAAATCGGATTCAGACCGGCCAAATCCAATTCGGTCAATCAATTGAAACCCGGCATTCTCGTTCATCACTTTTCCAGGTAATGGATGACTGCCTCCGTGCGGGTGCGCACCTGGAGTCGTTCAAAAATATTTTTGATGTGACCGTGCACCGTCCAGACACTGATGCCCATAACCTGCGCGATTTCCTTGTCCACGCAACCTTTACTGAGAAGTTCCATCACCTCGCGTTCGCGGTGCGTCAACTTGAGCATGGCCTGGTTGTTATGATCGGGGCGCAGTTGCAGTAATTCCTGAAAATAGTATTTGACGCGCAACAGGAAATCTTCCGTTATCAACTCCGAGCGGCCCGCGACTTTGAGGATAGGCTCCAGCAAGCGATCGGGCATCACCCGCTTGACCATATAACCTGCGGCCCCGCCAGGTGTGGAGGTAAACATCTGGTCGCCATCCGCATAAACCGAGTAAGCGAGGGCGGGCACTTCGGGTTGAATCCGGCTGATGACGCCTGCCGTTTTGAAACCAATGGATCGGGCAAGATTGCGATTCAAGAGAACCAAACGGGGCTTGTGAACTTCCAGTGCCTGAGGGAAAGATGCCGTCGAGTCACAAGGAACACTCACAAAGCCGGGTTGCTGACTGACACTCCAGCACAAAGCCCGGCGGATGCCGACGTCCGCTTCCAACACTAATATGCGTTGCCGGTTGGGATTAGCCGGCGACAAATCCGCCTCTCGTTCAGCGGGTTCGCCCACCAGGGTGTGAATCGTGGTATAAGTCCACAACACCGGATTCGTGCACCACTCGAAGGCCAAAATCAGTTCACGCGAGAAACGCCGGCGCACGGCTGACCAGCCTTGTTTCGCCACTGACTGAAAAATCTGGCACGCCTTGGCAGCAGCGACTTCCGCATCCGGGGTGCCGAGCGGGAAATAAAAACCCACGCCGGCATGATCAATACGCACGGATAAATCCGCCTCCGATCCAATAACAGCCGGAAAATGATACTGACGCAAAAGCAAACGTTGTCGCCAGTAGACCGCATTCTTCGCGAGATGGCTGTTTTCCGGCTGACCTTTACCTGAAGGTCCCGAGTGTGTGGGGAAAGTGACGGCGGAAGGTGCAATTGAGGACTTGGCCAGCCCGGACTTTGGAGCCGATTTGCTTCGATGTGGCATAGGCGCGGGTTTCATCGCCGTAGCTTTTCTTGATTAGAAAACATTTAACAGATTACTTCAATGTTTTCCTTTTCTAAAATCGCAGACCCATCAGACAGTTCAACCAAATAATTTGGCGTCCTAAACCGGGGTGATGACTCGTTTTCGCCGCTTCGAATTAACCGGACTGCCGTTCAGACCGGAAGCGTTTGATTCATTGAAGCAAGACTGCCACTGCGGTTCATTCTCAAAAATCCATCGGTAATAATCCGCCTCCTGCAGTCGGCTGGCGGCCGCTTCGTCCAGCACCACCGTACAATGTGGATGAAACTGCAGGGCCGTTGCGGAAATCATGCTCGTCACCGGGCCTTCAATCGCCCGCGCGACAATCTCGGCCTTGTCCTCGCCGGTTGCAAGGAGCAGACAGCGGCGCGCCTCAAGTATCGTTCCCACTCCCATCGTGATGGCGCGGCGCGGCATTTCATCGGGCGTCGTGAACAACGGCTCATTTTGGGAGCGCGTCACCGGCGAAAGCACTTTGATCCGGGTGCGCGAGTGCAGCGACGAAACCGGCTCGTTGAAGCCCAAATGTCCGGCCAACCCTATGCCCAGCAACTGCAGATCAATGCCGCCGCATTGCGCAATGAGCTTTTCGTAACGTTCGCATTCAGCGTCGATGTCAGGCGCGGCGCCGTTTGGCAGATGCGTGTTTCGCAAATCCACGTTCACGTTCAGGAACAAATTGTGGTTCATGTAATGCCGGTAGGAATTGCGGTGGCTGCCCGGCAGTCCGACATATTCATCCAGGTTGAACGTGTGGCAGGCCGAGAAATCCAGGCCTTCTTTCCGGTGTAGCTGAACCAGCCGGGCATAGACTGATTCCATCGTGCGACCCGTGGCCAACCCGATCACCAGGCGCGGGTTGGCCCGCAATTCGTTGGCGATAACCTGCGCCACCAGGTCAGTGGCGATGTCCGCATTTGGTTGAATGACGACTTCCATAAAGTTATTGTGGCAAAATCAAACATTGGCCTCCAAATCACAAAAGCCTCTGTTCACATTAATTGTCATCTAATGCGCCAATACCAACAACCCCCTAAATTGGGGGGTTGAACGAACAAAAACATTCTGTGAAAAATTGTGCCTGGCATCGTGCTGCCATTACCATGAACCCTTGCCGCAATTTTGTGGTCTCGTTTGCCAAACTCAGATGGCCGGCGAAGGCGGCCACGATTCCAGAGGCGTTGTCTTCCTGGCAAGAGAAACGGGCGAATAGGCGCAAAAAGTGATGGGCTTGAACAGATCGCCGTCATCGGGTTAACGCGTGCTCACTCAAGAATGATTCACCCGCTCGGATTGGCGCTGGCGATAGAGCGTCGGGTCCACAGCGGCAGCCATGTCCGCGACCAGCAGGTTCCCGTTGAGAAAAGCATTGATTTGCCGGGCCAAGTCCAGCGGGTGATCAATCACGTCCGGGTAATTCACGTATAAGACGCGAAAATTCGTCCGCTCGGACAGCCATTGACGCACTGAGGAAAGTTGCTTTTCAAAAACACCCGTCAATGCCGCATCGGTCAGCGTTGCCGCGGGGCGGCCTTGTTGCTTGAGCATGACCCGCTGAGAAACAATCACCTCCTGGAGATCCCGCAGCATGAACAGGACGTGGTAATTCCGGTCGGTGGGCAGGTATTGCAGGAGCAGGTGAACCACCTTGACCGCCTTGCCGCCCGCCTCGTCCAGCCACGACAAATCATTACGACTATGTTTGACCCCCTCGTGCTCCAGGTAGCCGCGGGGATTGTGGTCGTCAGGCGCTCGCCGTCCGTCCGTCAAGAGTTGCATCCCGCCAGCCTGCAACATCTGCATCATGAGGCTCGTGCCGGAACGCGGCAGCCCCGAGACAATCGTGACGAAGTTGCCTGGCATGGTTCAGGTGGTCGGAGGCTCCCCCCCGGCCAGATTGGATTTGAAATCCGCGCGGTACAAGGGTTGCCGGCATAAACGGATAAAGGCGCGCTTGTGCGCGTCGGCCTTTTGCGCATCAATTGCCTTGAACAACTCCGCCAGATGACGATGCAACAACGCTGGCTGGTATCCAAGTCCCAGGGCCGCCTCATAAGCCGCGATCGCTTCCGGGGTTCGGCCAGAGCGTTCCAGCCCCACCGCCAAATGAAAATGCGCCTCCGGATAGAAATGAACCAGGCCGACAGCTTCCAGGGACTTCTCGACTGCGCTCTCCCACTCTTCTTTCGCAAGATGCAGGGAGGCCAAACCATCCAGGGCAGCCGGATTGTCCGGTTCGGTTTCAAGGGATTTCCGAAAAGCATCCGCTGCTTCGGGCCAGCGATTAAACTGGAGAAACGCACGGCCAATCTGATTGAAAACAAGATGATGCGAGACGCCGTTGGCGTTGGCGGCTTGAACATGGCTGAAGGCCTGGACTTTATTGCCTTCCGCCAGAGCCAGATCAGCCAGCATCAATTGCACCTGGGCGGAACGTTGGGCTTCGGGAGACGTCGTTTCCAGCAAGGCTCGGGCTTCCTTGAGTTGTCCCAAACCAAGCAGGCAACGCGCCAAAGTGAGCACGCACCACTCGTCATCTTTCTTCCCAGCCAGCAATTCGCGGAGGAGTGGCACCGCCTCTGCCATTCTTGGCGTGTCGATCAACGCGCGAACCAGGCTGATTTTGTTGCACCGGACGGTATTTTGGATCGTCTCCTGGACGTCCTTCCCGGGCGGAGCAATATAGCCGAGTTCAACCAGTTGAGCCACCGCCTGTGCGGCCTCCGCCGGGTCCTGACGAATCTCGCTGTTGTGCAAACCGGCTTTGTAATCACCCACACCTTCCCAACCAAAGATGCGTTCGGGCTTGACCTCTTGGCGGAACACTTCCAGCCACGGACGCCCGTCCATGTCGCCGCCCACCGGCAGGCCGAGCAGGGACAGAATCGTGGGGGTCACATCCAGAATCGTCGCGCCGTAAAGGCGTTCGCTTTCCCTGATGTCAGGCCCCTTCAGACAGGCGATGCCGAAATTCCGGTGGCACCCCTCCGGATTCTTTTTGGCCTCCTCCGGTGGCGGACGGCGATGCCCGCACTCGTAACCGTGGTCGCTTACCAGAATCACGTTCGTCTGCTCATCAATGTATTGGAGCAACACGTGTAGCATCATATCGTGAAACCGGTAACAACCCGTCATGACGTGTTGGTAGAACTCAAAATCTCTCTCCGTGACCCCTCGCATCCGCGGAGGATGATAAGACATGAACTCGTGGCCGAACTGGTCAATCGCGTCATAATAGACAGCCATCAAATTCCAGGGCTCGCTCTGAATCAGGGCGGTGGCGACGGCCTGAACTGAGGCAGCCTTGGCCAGCCGGCGGGCCAGCTTAATGGGGCGTTTATCGGTTTTCAGATCCAGCTCCTTCAGGCGCGGGATAAAGGCCAGTAAATCCTCCGCCATGAGGCTGTCCGGGGTCACCCGCAACGCCGCCATCGAGTTGGCAAGCTCCGGCGGGTGCACCGTATTTCCGATTTTGGCTTCCGGCGCGACCAGAAATTGATCTGTTACCATGATCCCATTGATCGGCTCGGGCGGGTCCGTGGCGAACCAACCGACAATGTTGGACCTAAGCCCGTTTTGGCTGAGAACGTTCCAAATCGCCTTGCATTTCCGCGAAGTGCTGCGAACCGGCACGATGCCGGTGCCGTCCGGCAAAGGCTCCGTGAAGCCGCAAATTCCATGCTTGTCCGCGCGCTTGCCGGTCGCAATGGACGTCCACAGCATCGGCGAGAGCACCGGCTGTAGGGTGGCCAGATTCCCGCGCACTCCGCCTTTGAGCAGTTGCGCCAGGGCTGGCATCTGCCCGCTTTGAAGCAGCGGATCAATCATTTCCCAATCGGCCGAATCCCAGCCAATCAGCAGCACTTTTCTTTTGGGTGATTGATTCATACGCGCGCAATCGACTTGCCAAGCGGAATCCTTTTACAATGCCAGTTCGATAGTCTTATGAAAAGCCCGATGCATCGCAACCGGCCGGCGTAAGACCAAGCCAACGGGCGTTGCTGGCTGAGCCGGTCGCATTGCCGCCAGGTCATGAGGCGGAGTTGGATGGAGGACTTAAGTTTCTGTTTTATGGGATTCCAGGGATTTCATTCGCTCGCGGCGACGTGCACGCCGGGCCGCCATCCCTGCAACCCCTGCCGCCAGCAAAGCCAGCGAGGATGGTTCCGAATCAGTAACAATACCGAAGGTGGTGCCCGGAGGTGACTTGGCGAACAGCACCTGCTGTGACCGGACAACACCTTGGGGGTTTTGGACGATTTCCTTTTTGTTGCTCGCTCCAATATTCATCGTTGCTGAATTCGGCTATTGCTTTCTAATGCGCCAGTATTGAGCAGTCGCACCACTGGTCGGATAGGTGAGAGCCTGATAGGTGGCCGGCGCGTCAATATTAGCAGTCCCCGTTTGGGAAACGAGAGCCTGTGGATCGGTCACCCAAACGGCCGACGGACCGAGCGTGGGGCTGGTCTCCAGCACGTAAGTTGACGAGTTGTCATTCGCCCAATTGGGGCCGAAATTAATCGTAATCAAATTGTTGTTCGACGGATCCTTGGTGAAACTCGTAATCTTGATAGCGGAAGGAACAGTGACGCTGGCGTTTGGCGTTGTTTCATAGCGGCAATCATTGATCACAACCGACTGGACAACCTCTTCGGTCGCGCCGCCGATGGTCGCTGAGGTGAAATTCACCTGCATATCCATGTAGCCGAAATGGTTCTGGCCATCCACGCTGCTGGTGAACTCAAATCCTACGTATTGTTCCGGAAAACCAGGGACCTCGGTCCAATGGCTATTAACAAAAGGGTAGGAGGAAGTGTAATTGTAGCTGATTCCAAGGCTCGGATGATACGACGGTGTAAAGGTGGTGGCGTTGTTGCCGATGATCATTCCTCCAAAGAAAGCACCGATATAGGCGTTTGTCGTGCCGTCGGAAAAGGGGGGACAAAGGGGTTGGCCGTTTACAATCGCAGGATTGTTGGTATTCGGCACAAATCCGATCAGTTGAATAAGTTGGGATGGCCATTGAGTTGTGGGGTGGGACAGGAGATCGGGATAGATGTTGAGGTCGAAATTCGTGATGCTTCCCCCCTCGATGCTCAAATAGTGATCGGTCGCATTGGTCGAACCAAGCGGCTGAGGCAACACCACGAGCGGATAGGGGGCAAGCCCGGGGGCCTGGACAAGCGTCGCCTCGGCGTTCTGGCCGGCGAAAAATGCACCCAAACCGGCAGCGGTGGAGTAAGCAAGCAAGCGCTTCTGCGAATCAGGTGCCAAAGGCTTGTTGGGATTGGATATTTTTTGGGTTTTCATTGTCAACCTCTTGGATTTATTATGTGCTTTCATTTTCTGGGTTTGAACGGCTTAATCTTGCTCCGAAGGTATCAATTCCCGGCCATATCGACCATAGCCTGTTTTGGGGGGGTATCATTTCCCAAAAGGAGTTGGGTATCAACAAGGACACTTAAAAACTCTTTTCCCTTAATTCAGGGCCAACTGACCTGTACACCTTTCGCCAATTAAAGAGACACCCTTGTCCAACGCTGGCAGCCGTCGCAAAGGACAGCAGGCGTTTTTGTGAATCCGGTGTTGACCGTGTGGTTTGCTTGACGCGTCAGGCGATTTTCAAAGGTCTTTTGAAATTTGTACTTTGGCGATTCGGAATTTCAGATCCACTCGCATAGATTTTACCGATGATCGGATGCGCCCGCCACAGCCTGTTTCGGGGCGTGAGATGCCCCCCAAAACAGGTTATAGTGAAAGCGTGCGGTGTCGGTAACAATAGGAACAATAGCGACGCGCGCTTGGATGCGCTAAAGACTGTATGAAGCATCGTCATCTTATGGGCCGGGCGTTTGTTCTGTTGCCTGCGATCGTGCTCCTCGTCGGTTCGCCCGCAGATGCGGGCAGCACAAACCGGGGCGTGTGGTGCTGGCCTACGCCGGGCCCTTACGGATTGAATTACATTATCGGCAATCGTGTTTTGGAAAAAGCCGCCGTGGCGCAATTCAAGTTGTGGGGGATCAGCCATGTCTATGGCGCTTACGGAGACCAGCTCAAGACTGCCCAGGGCCAGGCAGCCCTCGCCGGCTGGAATACCCTGCTCACCAGCAATGGCATTGAATCCCAATTCCTGATCTCGGACATTTCGTTTGGCTCCGGTGATCAGAATTTGCTGGTCGAGATGATCAACTTCAACAAGGGCCAGCCTCCGGCCGCCCAGTGCAGGGCCGTCCATTTGGACATTGAGCCCTGGGGCTTGCCCTCCTGGAACACAGATGACAAGTACAACGATCTGGTCAATCTTGCCGCCGTCTATCAGCAGGTGCGGACCGAACTGGGCACGAACGGGGAGAGCAACGTTTTGATTTATGCCGATCTAACCGACTGGCTGGACAGTCTGTCCGCTATTAACTGGCCATCAACGAGCGTGCGTGATCAATGGTTTTCCGGCATCCTGACCAACCTGGCCGGCATCACGCTGATGGCCTATCAACAGAACACTTATTCTGGGTTGGTGAACGTGGTTTCGTGGGAGCTGTGGAGTCATCAGGGAGTTGTTCGCATCGGAATAGATGCGGGTGCGGGACAGACCTGGTCAAACCTTACCGACTTTGTGACCGTCGCGGGCCAGTTGGAGTCCAATTTCACGGACTCGGTAGGCGTAGATATCTTTGATTTCATGACCTTGGAAGAAGTGGTGCCTCCTGTCCTCGGAACTGGTACTGCACCGCCTTTGACCACAAATGGTTTTAACTTGATGCTTCAAGGGCCGATTGGGTCAAATTACGTCATCCAGGCATCCGGCAATCTCTTCAATTGGCAGACCTTCACGAATTTCGCGAGCACCAGTTGGTTGACTTATTTCAATGACCCGGCGGCCACCAATTATCCATATCGATTTTATCGGGTAACGAATTGATCCGTTTTCAAGCCCGAATATACGATGACCACAGTTACGCAGCCAGCCAAAGCCGTAAATCCGGCACCGGCGCCAGCAGCCTCGAGCCAGCGAGTGATATCCGTGGACGCTCTGCGCGGGTTTGACATGTTCTGGATCATCGGCGCCAGCTCGCTGGTTTTCGGGTTGAACCAGATGACTCACAGCGGCCCCGTCGCTTTTCTGGCGCGACAGTTGGAACATGCCGAATGGGAAGGATTTCATGCCCTGGACCTTATCTTTCCGCTCTTCGTTTTTATCGTGGGCGTTTCCATGGTCTTCTCCCTGTCCCGAATCATCGGGCAAATTGGGAGGGAGGAGGCATTCAAGCGGGTTTTTCGCCGCAGTGTTCTGCTTTTTCTCTGTGGAATTTTTCTGAGCGGCGGGATGTCCGGCCGGTGGCCGGATATTCGGTTGATGGGTGTGCTCAATCGAATCGCGCTCGCTTATTTTTTCGCCGGCCTGCTCTTTTGCTGCTTCAAACCGCGGGTGCTCGTCGCGATCTGTGCGGGACTGCTCATTGGATATTGGGCGCTGATGACGTTCGTTCCGATTCGCGACATCCAAATGACCGGGGAAAATCTGGCGCAACTGGCAGAGCAGGCTGGCGATCCGCAAACCGCCGCGCTGTTTAAAGCGCATGATAATCCTTCGACCATCAGGGACAGCCCGGAAATGGCGGCGGCGCAAAGGATGTTTTATGCGACCACCACCCGGATTTCCGGCAAATTTGAACCGGGCCTCAATCTTTCCGACCACATTGACTTTCAATATCTGCCCGGTTCGAAGTATGACAACTTCCGCGACCCGGAGGGAATTCTGAGCACACTGCCCGCGATCGCCACCTGCCTGCTGGGCATATTCGCCGGATTACTCCTGAAAAATCCGAACGTTCCGGATCGGCGCAAGGTGCTCTATCTGTTTGCATTTGGAATTGCGGGCGTGGCGCTGGGCTGGTTTTGGGGAATGCAATTCCCGGTAGCCAAGAAGATCTGGACTTCGTCATTCGTTCTGGTGGCGGGCGGTTACAGCGCGATCCTGCTGGGAGCTTTTTACCTGGTCATTGATGTGTGGCGTTTTCAGGGCTGGTGCCAACCCTTTGTGTGGATCGGGATGAATTCCATCACCATTTACTTCGTCGACAACATCATCGGCGGATTCAGCACGCTGGCCGATCGGCTGGTCGGTGGCGATGTGAAAGTCTTTTTGGATACCTCCGTGGCCAAAGGATTTGGAGATTTGGTCGTTTCCCTGGTTGGTCTGCTGCTCATCTTCTGGTTCGTCCGCTTCCTCCACCGCCATAAAATCTTCATTCGGTTCTGAATCACACGCCAAACTGTCGCGGCTTTTGCCCGCCGGCACAACCTTGACTACACCACCTTGTGCGGCTGGCGTCAGTGCCGCCGAATTCGAAATTTGGGCATTACGCCATCCGTCTAATCGCCTCCGTGAAGCGCACAAGTCGGCGTTCGATCATTTGAAGCGAGGCCCTTTTACTTCGCAGTCTCTTCGGCCGGCCGGCCATACTCGACGCCCATGCCTTTCAGCCATGCGGCATGCAGCCTCACCCGCGAGACAAAGTCATCGTAATTCTTTCCATCCGCCGGCGACCAGGTCACTTCTGCCAGCGCGAGCAAACGCGGGAAGAGCGCGCTATAAACTTTCTCCTGCGGCACCAGCTCCGTCCACAAACACGCCTCGGCACCCCACACGTGCTTCGCTGCCTCCCCGCTCACCTCCTTCGGCACGGGCTCGAACTGATAAACCTTCTCCAACGGCAATAGTGGCATCCAGTCCGGTTTCCCCACCCGCGAAAACTCGGGATAGTCCAGATACACAAACAGGTTCGCCGAATTGATCACATCCCAGCCCTGGCTCACGGCAAACCGCGTCCCTTCATGCCAGTTCTGGACGATCGCGTTGTGTCCGAGGTCATCCATGTCTGTCGGATTGTAGGGATCGCTTCGCGTCACGGCCCAGCTGATCACGCGCCGGTTTTTCGTTGCGAGAAAATCCGTAATCCGCCGCATGAAATAGTTCTGCAGATCGTGTTCGTCCTTCGCGCCGACCGCCTTCATTCGCGCCTGACAATCCGGACATTTTTCCCAGATCCCGTCCGGCCGCTCGTCGCCTCCCACATGAATGTAGGGCGCGTCAAAGAGTTCCGTGACTTCCGTCAGCACGTTTTCCAGAAACTCAAAAGTTGCCTCCTTGCCCGCACAGTAGGGGGGGTTGTCGTCATTCTTCGTGAAATAGTCCAATCCCGGTTTGCCGACCTCAATGGCCTTGCCGGTGCAGGTCAGTTGGGGAAACACATAAAGCGCTGCCGCCGAGTGTGCAGGCATTTCAATTTCCGGAATCACCATGATGTGGCGGCGCTTGGCATAGGCCACGATTTCGCGCACGTCGTCCTGCGAGTACCAGCCGCTGTCGCCCCGCGCGTCCGTCCCGCGCCACGAACCTTTCTTTGCGAGTTCAGGATATCGTTTGATTTCCAACCGCCACGCGTTCGCATCAATCAGATGCCAGTGAAAGCGGTTGAGTTTGTGATACGCCATCACATCGAGCAGGTGCTCGATGAATTCCTTGTCCTGAAAGTGCCGGCTGCTGTCGAGCATCAAGCCACGCCAGCTCAAGCGGGGAAAATCCTCAATCTCGACGCACGGCGCCTGCCATTGGCGTGGCCCAGGCGATCCCGCAACGCGCTCGGCCCCGGGCGGCAGCAATTGCCGCAGCGTCTCAACTCCATAGAAGAATCCCGCCGCCGAATTGGCGCGAAGCAACACCTGCTTCGATGTGATCTCCAGGCCATAACCCTCCTCGCCCCACTCCGGCTTCGCCCCACGTTTCGTGAAAATAATTCCCTGTGGCCGCCCTTCGTCCACGAATGTGCTCATTGGGTGCGCGGCGCCCGTGGCCTGTGTCAGCCAATCGCGCAGAAATGCCGCCGCTTCCCGCGCGTCGTCCGCCCCGCTCACGACCCCAACCGCCGTGGCTGGTTCCACCTCGAAATGTCCCGCTTGCAACACCAGCTTCACCGGTCGCGGGATCACCACCGGCCTGGCCAGAGGCGACGGTGAGCCCGTTTCGACCGGGCGCAATCGCGCGCACCCCAGGATGAGCCCTGCTGCCGCCAGCGCAATCCCGATCACTAAAAAGTTCCGGACCAGACACTTCGCGCAGGCCTTATAAAAAAGGTTTGGTTTCTGCATTGTTGCGCTCCTTTATCCCACCAGGGCAGGACGATGGTCGCAAGTTATCTGATATCTCCGTTGCCGGGATGGTCGCAAAATCCACTGGCCGCCGTCAATTGGGCCAACTCAAGTGTTGGGCAAGCCAAGTGGCATCAATCTCGGCATTCGGATCGGAACTGAATAGGATGGTCCCGTTATACTTTGTAAGCGTCACGGGTAGGATAGTGGCTTTTGTACTCTTCCATTTATGGATTTCTGAATGTCCATCCGCAAACGAGAAACCGCAGGCGCCGTCGTGATACGAAGCCGGCAAATCATACCAGCGTTCATTCTGGTAGTTTGCCAAAGTAGAAAAAGGCTGGAAGTACCCGTCATTGATGCTGTCGGGGTGTTCATCCAGTGTCACAAACAAGTACGACGGATGGAGAATGCTGCCGCTTTTTAAGAACTTGCGGTAGTTCTGGTCAAAAGTAGCGGCGTTGCCGGAAGGATCGGCCGGGCCGACGTAGCAGTTCATCGAGTAAGAGCGTGGCCGTGCAGCCCAATGCACGAATCGCTGCGGCGCACTCAAATAATGGTCAGCGGGGCATTTGTAAACGGCAATGTTTCCTCCGACGTAAGCATTGAACGGCGCCAACCGAATGCCATCAAGATTCGTGACATACGAACTTGTGCTCCAGTCCATAACGTCATTGACCCAGCTGCGGTAGGTCTTATTGTTAATTTCCACGAGGACTGCAGGTTGAGGGAAGTTATTTACAATGTTGTCGTTGTGATCCACCGTGTATTGAACCCAACCCAGCATCAGTTGCCTTCCATTGCTCATGCAATCGAGCGCCTGGGCTCTCACCTTGGCCTTCGCCAAAGTGGGCAACAACATCCCCGCTAAAATCGCAATGATGGCGATGACTACCAGGAGTTCAATCAACGTAAAAGCCTTTTGACCCCCTTGACTGACTCCAGCATAAAACGTATTTCCCGAAGAGGCATTTTTCATAACAATGGGTTTGCCACATTTCCGGGTTGGCTGGTAAACCCTCTTTTCAAACCAACCAAATGTTTCTCGCTTCTGCAACCATTCATACTAATTGTATAAAATGATTTCTCTCATTGTGCCACCCCCTGTTTTGGGGGGGACATATTTCCCGGCCTCAACCCGGCCCATTTGTCACTGTGCGATTCAAGCCTGAGCTTCCAAAGAAATGTCATGTGCTCGCCCGAACTCACAAGTTCATACCAAGCAGCGAGTCTGCCTTAAAGCCTGGAATTGGTTCTTGGTAAATGCAGTCGCGTAGGACATTATAAGAATTGTCAGCATAAGCCAGTTCGCTTGTGCCACCACCAACGATTCATGCAGCCCGCCTCTGTTATCCGCAAGGTCGCGTTTCTCGGCGATTACCTGCCAAGGAAATGCGGCATTGCTACCTTCACGACGGACTTGCGTTGTGCCATGTCGGCGGAGTTTCCGGCGATGCAATGCCTGGTCGTGCCGGTCAACGACCTTGCGGGTGGATACAATTACCCGGCAGAGGTGCGCTTCGAGATTGCGGAACAGGAGCTGCCGTCCTACCTGCGGGCGGCGGATTTTCTCAATATCACCGACGTGGACGTGGTTTGCGTGCAACATGAATTCGGCATTTTCGGCGGGCCGGCGGGCAGCCATGTGCTGGCGCTGTTGCGCGAACTGCAAATGCCCATTGTCACCACGCTGCATACGGTGTTGTGTGAGCCAAACCTGGAACAACGGCGTGTGATGCGCGAGTTGATCCGGCATTCAACCCGGCTGGTGGTGATGAGCGAACGCGGCCGGGAATTTCTGCGCAACGTTTATCAAACGCCGGCGGCCAAGATTGATTTCATCCCGCATGGCATTCCGGACATGCCGTTTGCCGACCCGAATTTTTTCAAGGACGAGTTTGGCGTGGCGGGCAAACAGGTGCTGCTCACGTTCGGTTTGCTGTCGCCGAACAAGGGCATTGAGTTTGCCTTGCGGGCCTTGCCGGAGATCATCCGGGAATTTCCCAACACCGTTTACATCGTGCTGGGGCAGACCCACCCGAATTTGCTGCGTGACGAAGGTGAGGCTTACCGCTTGAGCCTGGAACGGCTGGCCAAAGACCTCGGCGTGCAAAAGCACGTTGTCTTCTTCAATCGTTTCGTCGAGCTGGAGGAATTGATGCGGTTCATCGGCGCGGCGGATATTTATCTCACACCGTACCTGACCGAAGCGCAAACCACTTCGGGCACGCTGGCCTATGCGTTCGGCGCGGGGAACGCCGTGGTATCCACCCCTTACTGGCACGCGGCGGAATTGTTGACGGCGGAACGCGGCAAGCTCGTGCCTTTCCAGGACGGCAAGGCCATTGCCGCCGCCGTGGTCGAACTGCTGCGCGACGAACCGTTGCGTCACTTGATGCGCAAAAACGCCTACAAACTGGGGCGCGACATGGTGTGGAGCCGCGTGGCGCAATCGTATGCGAAGTCCTTCGAGCAGGCGCGGCAGGACCACAGTTTCGTCGGGCGAAAATCGTCACCCATCAAGACGCTCGACGAACAACCCGGACAGTTGCCGGAGTTGAAGCTGGATCACCTGTTTCGGATGAGTGATTCGACCGGCATTTTCCAGCACGCGAGCTTCACCGTGCCGAATTTTGCTGAAGGCTATTGCACGGACGACAATGCCCGCGCCCTGGTGCTGGCCTTGATGCTGAAAAAGCTGGGGCATGGTTCGCCGCAACTCGGTGCGCGGGCCGCCACCTACGCCGCGTTCCTGAACCACGCCTTCGACCGTCAGCGCGGGCGCTTCCGCAATTTCATGAGCTTCGACCGGCACTGGCTGGAGGAAGTCGGCTCGGAGGACTGCCAGGGTCACGCGTTATGGGCGCTCGGGCTGTGCGTGTCGCAGGCGGGCCAGGGCAGTTTTCAAATGCTGGCGGCGGAATTGTTCGAGCACGCCCTGCCCGTGGCCGCCGAATTCATGTCGCCGCGGGCGTTGGCGTTCACGCTCATTGGTATTGATGAATATTTGCGGCGATTCAGCGGCGACCGGCGCGCGAACCAGATCCGCGAATCGCTCACGGCGAAACTCATGCAACGTTACGCCGACGCTGCCACCGGCGACTGGCAGTGGTTCGAAGAAGTGGTTTCCTATGCCAACGCCAAGCTGCCGCACGCGATGATTCTCAACGGACGCTGTATGAACAACGGGACCATGCTGGAACTTGGTCTCAAAACCCTGCGGTGGCTGATAAAAATCCAGACCTCGGAGGCCGGCGCTTTCCGGCCCATCGGTTCGAACGGGTTTTATCCACGTGACAAGCCACGGGCGGTCTTCGACCAGCAACCCATCGAAGCCCAGGTCACGATTTCCGCCTGCATCGAAGCGTATCAGGCGACGGGCGACCTGTGCTGGGTCGCGGAAGCGCGCCGTGCGTTTGAGTGGTTTCTCGGTCGGAACGATCTGGGACTGGCACTCTACGATTCGGCCACCGGCGGCTGCCGGGACGGGTTGCACGTGGATCGTCTGAGCCAGAACCAGGGCGCCGAGTCCACCCTGGCTTTCCTGCTGTCGCTCGCGGAAATGCAGGCGTTGCAAAACAGCCTCACCAGTTTCAAGGAACCGGTTGGGAAGTAATACCGACACTGATTTCCAAGGCCATAATATACATCCATGACCGGGCAAAAATCATCCAACCTCCATGCCAAACGCATCGGGCCGACTTTGACTCCGGATCGTTCGCGGGTGCTGATGCGGCCGTTTCGCCCCACCGCCGATGACATCTCGCGGCGAATCGTCGCCCGGGTCATGGCCTTGCCGGAAGAGGATGTGGTCAGGTTGGTGAGCCAGGTGCTCGGCGAGTTTTCAAACCGGCACGAACGGGTGGAAGACATTTTCCGCAAACGCTTCGAGCAGGTGAACATTTACCTTGAGTCCGGCGCGCTGCCGTCGCCCGAACGGCAGATGCTCATCGGGGCTTACTTCACACATGAGTATTCACCGGAATCCGCGGCGCTGTTCAATCCGTCCATCGTGCCGCACCCCGATCAGAGCGGGTTGCCCAAGGGCGCGCTGCGTTTCATCTTGAGCCTGCGGGCCACGGGCGAAGGACACATTTCCTCCATCACCTTCCGCACCGGCACGATCAGCGCGCAACGGCGCATCACGCTCACGCCCCCCGTGCCGTTTGTGACCGAGCCGGAGCGCGTGCCCAACACCGCGTACGTCAAGGGATTGTTCGCCCACAAACTGGAAGAGGCGGGCGTGCAAAATGATTTTTGCCGGCGGGTGCTGGACCAGTTGCACGAGGATTTCACGTTGAAGGAGCTGCACGCGGTTCTGCTGGCGTCGGGCCTGACGGCAGACACCTCCGACGCCACGGCGATCCGCGCGGCCCGCGGCATTCTGTTGCTGGCGGAGTCGAACTACGAAGTGAACTTTGCGCCGGACAGCCGCGTTTCGCAGCGCGTGCTCTTTCCGTCGGCGCCCAGCCAGAGCAACGGCATCGAAGACGCGCGCTTCGTCCGCTTCCAGAACGACGACGGGAGCTTCACCTGGTATGCGACCTACACCGCGTACGTCAAGGGATTGTTCGCCCACAAACTGGAAGAGGCGGGCGTGCAAAATGATTTTTG
>JANWKE010000136.1 GCA_025451535.1 Verrucomicrobiia bacterium | reverse complement strand
GGCCGTATGGACCAAATTGGTCCACCGCCGGTGGAATTGTTTGGGCAGGGCTCGCTCTCCGCGCGCGCCGCGGCGCGATGGGGACATCGCGCCCTACCTGCTGGCGCCGCCAGCGGACGGCCCGGCGAACCATCCTCACCGATTCAGTTTTGGTCGAAGGCCATGACAAAGCCGCCGCGCGGCGGCAGGGTAATTGCAAATTCCCGGTTGCGGGGCAAATGAACCATTTCCTGCCGGAAGGAAAGATTGCCGCCGCCACCGTCCGCAATGAGCGTGCCGGTAGCTGAAGCGTGCAGTTCCTTCAAATTCAACGTGAGCGCCTTGGGGGTCGATTCGCCGTTGATGCCCGCGACATACCAGCGGCCGTCGCCTTTACGGGCCAACACCACGAATTTACCGGGAAAACCGTCCAGGAATTTCGTGTCGTCCCACACGCTCGGCACGCCCCGCAGAAAACCACGGACATACTTGGGCGCTTTGGCCATGCCTGCGGGAATTTCCGCGTAATGCTGGATACCGGACATGAACACAACGGACAGGGCCAGTTCAAAGGCGCTGGTCGTACGGCGTTGAACGCGATCATTGATACGGTCGAGCGCCATCGGTGTGAAATCCATCGGATCAAACATGTTCCGTGCGAACGGCAGTGTGGTCGCGTGCGTCGGTTCCGCATCCGCGTTGGTTTGCTCAAACGTCATGTATTCGAGGCCGCGAACGGCTTCCATCGTCATCAGGCTGGGATACGTGCGCTGCCAGCCTCGCGGCAGGGTCGCCCCGTGAAAATTCATCGCGAAGCCGTACGGCGCGGCGTCGTGAAGGATGTCCAGGTAATAATCGATCACCGATTGGCCGTCGCCACCGAAGAAATCAATCTTGAGCCCGGCCACGCCCATGGCCTTGAGTTTGTCGAATTCCGCGATGCGGCTGGCGTGCGTGAGCATTTTGTCCCGGGGCGTTTGCGGGGCAGCGTTCCAATCGCCTCCCGAGTTATACCACAGGAGGATTTTCACGTTTTTGCCGCGCGCATAATCCACCAGTTCCTTGACCTTGTCGTAGCCGATTTGTTTATCCCACCACGCGTCAATGAGGCAATAGCGCCAGCCCATATCGGCGGCGTAATCAATGAACTGTTTCTGCGTAGCGTAATTGGCGCTGCCATCCCCGAGCAACGGCCAGCTCCAGGACGCCTTGCCCGGCTGGGGCAACGGGACCGAAGATGGCGCGGGTTTGTCCGCCAGGTCGGTGCCCAGCGTGGATTCCATGAGAGTCTTCAGCGTGCCGACGGCGATAATGCGCCAGGGTGTAAGCCACGGAAGCTCCGATTGCGGATTCACCGGGCCGTCACCGATTTTCTCGCGCGGATCGGGAAAGCCGACGGAATATTCGCCGTCCGGTGATTCGGACCGCAGCCGGGTAGCGCAATAGTTCCGCGGCAGCGAGCCTTCCGTCACGAGCAACCAGGTGTCACCCGAACGAAACAGCGCCGGATAGACCCAGCCCGCACCGAAGGTTGAAGGTGTGCCGACGGAAATGTCTTTCTGATAAAATTCCTCGTAGCACGGGTTCACCTGGGACCAGCCGCTCTTGGCCACCGACATCGGCTGCAGCCATGCCTTGGTTCCCGCCAGAAAATGGTATGATGTGACCTCCTCGGTCAGATGATGAATGGCCGAATTGGTTTCGGGAAAGTAATAACGGAATGCCACACCGTCATCCGATACCTGAAAGAGGAGGTCCATGCTCGCGCCGCTGGTGGTCTGCAGATGAAACACCTGCCGATTCGCGTGATAATCATCCACCCGGCGCTTGGCCGTAAGAATTTCGTAATGGTCCCGCACGTGGTCGATTTTGGATGCGGACCGGAGATGCAAATCCCTGGAGAAATCCACATCGTCGCGCACGAGGCCCAGCCGCGATTCCTGAAGCGCCGGGTGGCCGTCGAGTTGAATTGAGTAGCGCGGCGTGCCAGCGGCGTTGAGATGGAACTCAACGGCCAACCGGCCATCAGGGCTGGAAATCTGGAATGCGGAATTCTGCGCTGCCAGCGCCGCACTGGAAAAAATCAACGCCACTACCAGCACGAAGCTGTTTTGCATGGATTTGTAAAACATGGTGCGGCGATGGTAATCGGCAACCGCTTAAATTTCAAATGGTTATCGGAAATTGCAGCGAGGCGGATTCATTTTTTGGCCCACCGGACGTATTTCGTGGTTAACAACCAGAATTCCGTGGCGGCCTTCGGCAGAATACCGCCCTCGGTGTTGATCCGGGCGGCACTCTTTCGAGTCGCCGCTGCACTCAATTATTTCTTCTTCGCTTTTTTGCCCGCTTCTTCTTCAAGGGCGGCCTGGGCGGCGGCCAAACGGGCCACCGGCACGCGATAGGGCGAGCAACTGACATAGTTGAGCCCCAGGCGATGACAGAACTTTACGCTTTCGGGGTCGCCGCCGTGTTCGCCGCAAATCCCCAGCTTGATGTCCGGCCGCGTTGAACGGCCTTTCTCAACCGCAGTCTTCATCAACTGGCCAACGCCAGTCTGATCGATCGTCGCAAACGGGTTTTTCTTGATAATTTCCAGTTCCGTATACGGCGGCAGGAAGCTGCCCGAATCGTCGCGGCTCATGCCGAGGCACGTCTGGGTCAGGTCATTGGTGCCAAAGCTGAAGAACTGCGCGGTCTGCGCAATTTCATCCGCCGTCAGCGCCCCGCGCGGCACTTCAATCATCGTGCCGGCGAGATAATCCAGTTTCACGCCCTTTTCCTTCATCACTTCCCGTGCCACGCGATGAACCACCTCAACTTGCAGGTCGAGCTCCTTCTTAAAGCCGACGAGCGGGATCATCACTTCCGGTTTCACCTTGATTCCGGATTTCTGCACTTCGGCCGCGGCTTCGAACACGGCGCGTGATTGCATTTCGGAGATTTCCGAATAGACGATGCCGAGCCGGCAGCCGCGGAAGCCGAGCATCGGGTTGAACTCGTGCAGTTCCTTGACGCGCTGCTGGATCTTCTCCACCGGCACGCCCATCTTCTCGGCCAGATCGTTCTGCGCCGCGTGGTCGTGCGGGAGAAATTCATGCAGCGGCGGATCGAGAAAACGAATCGTCGCCGGCAGACCTTTCAGTTCCTTGAAGATGCCGACGAAATCCGCTTTCTGATAGGGCAGGATTTTGGCCAGCGCTTTCTTCCGGTCGGCGAGGTTATCGGCCAGGATCATTTCACGCATGGCATCAATGCGGTTGCCTTCAAAAAACATGTGCTCGGTGCGGCACAACCCGATACCGGTGGCCCCGAACGCGAGCGCGTTGGTCGTTTGTTCGGGCGTGTCGGCGTTGGTGCGCACCTGGAGCCGGGTAACCTTCGAACACCAATCCATCAACTTCTTGAACATCTGATAGGTCGCGCTCTCCTTGCCCTCGAGCGATTTCTCGACCAGCACCTGCACAATCTCCGAAGCTGCCGTTTTGATCTCGCCCGGATATACCTCCCCCACTGTGCCGCTGATGGACAGGAAATCACCTTCCTTGTAGGTCGTTCCAGCCACGGTCATGGTCCTGGCCTGATAATCAATCTGCAGCGCGCCGGCGCCACAGACGCAGACCTTGCCCATCTGCCGCGCGACGAGTGCCGCGTGTGAACTCACCCCGCCTTTGGCCGTTAAAATACCTTCGGCGGCAATCATGCCGCGCAAGTCTTCGGGCGAAGTTTCGTTGCGGACCAACAGGACCTTTTCGCCCTTGGCGGCCGCGGCGTCCGCGCGGTCGGCATTCAGATACATCTTGCCGGAAGCCGCACCCGGACCGGCCGGCAGGCCTTTGGCAATGCATTTGGCGGCTTTGACCGCCTTGCGGTCGAACACCGGCGCGAGCACTTGATCCAATTGGTCGGCAGGCACGCGCCGGATCGCCGTTTTCCAATCAATCAATTTCTCCTTCTCCATCTCAATGGCGAAACGGACCGCCGCGAGGCCGGTGCGTTTGCCGTTGCGGGTCTGGAGCATGAACAATTTGCCGTCCTGAATCGTGAATTCAAAGTCCTGCACGTCCTTGAAATGCGACTCCAACGTCTTGCGGACAATTTCGAGTTCAGCGAACGCCTGGGGTAGATGCCGCTTGAGCTGCGCCACCGGCTCGGGCGTGCGCACACCAGCCACAACATCCTCGCCCTGGGCATTGATCAGGAATTCGCCGTAGAAAACCTTTTCGCCCGTCGCCGGGTCGCGCGTGAAGGCGACGCCGGAACCGGATTTGTCACCGGTATTGCCATAGACCATGGCCTGGACATTGACGGCGGTGCCCCATTCGGCGGGGATGCCGTATTTGCGGCGATAGACGATGGCGCGATCGTTCATCCACGAACCAAACACGGCACCGACGGCACCCCATAATTGTTTCCACGGGTCCTGCGGAAACTCACCGCCGGTGCGCTCTTTGATCAGGGCCTTGAACCGCTTGACCAATTCCTTCAAATCAACCACCGACAACCGGGTATCCTCCACGTCGTCCTCGTGCCGCTCGTGTTTGAGCTTGTGAATCACCACTTCAAACGGCTCATGATCTTCGTCGGGCCGTTTCTGTACGCCCATGACCACGTCGCCGTACATCTGGATGAACCGGCGATAACAATCCCAGGCGAACCGCTCATTCTTCGTCGCCTTTACCAGCGCGAGGACCGTTTCGTCATTGAGCCCGAGGTTCAAAATCGTGTCCATCATGCCGGGCATGGAATCGCGCGCACCGGAACGGACCGAGACGAGCAGCGGCATGGCGCCCTTGTCGCCGAACCGGGTACCCATGATTTTCTCGATAAAGGCCACGCCGTTCTGGACCTGGCCGTCCAGAATCTTCGGATAGGATTTCTTGTTCTGGTAATAGTACGTGCAGACTTCGGTGGTGATGGTGAAGCCCGGGGGCACCGGCAGACCGATCCGGCTCATCTCGGCCAGGTTGGCGCCTTTACCCCCCAGCAACGGCTTCATGCCGCCGTCGCCATCGGCCGTCTTGTTGCCAAACAGATATACGTACTTCGATGCTTTGGACATAAAATCAATTTTTAATGATTGTGCGTTATGAACCGGAAAAACTCCCAAAAACGAGCGGCGAATCTAGCAAAGACATTCGTCATGTCAATGTTCGACTCCCGCCATCGGCTTGTTGTTCTTTTAATATCATCATATCATGATACGTTGATTTTTAATTTGCACACCGGCACGGTTTCCGTTATTTTGGGGCTGATGCATGAGGCCGCTGATGACAGACCGAATCGAACAGCTTGAACGCCGGTTGCGCGAGCACATCGTCATCCTCGATGGCGCCATGGGCACGATGGTCCAGCAACGAAAGCTGGATGAGGCGGCCTTTCGCGGCGAACGGTTCAAAGACTGGCACGGCAAGGATCTCAAGGGCTGCATCGATTTGCTCAGCCTCACCCAGCCGCAAATCATCGAGGACATTCATCGCCAGTATCTGGCGGCGGGCGCAGACATTATCGAGGCGAACACATTCAATTCGCAGTCCATCTCGCTGGCGGACTATGGACTGGAATCGCTGGCCTACGAACTGTCGAAGGCCGGCGCGGAATGCGCGCGGCGCGCGGCGGACAAATTTGAAAAGGCCCGACCCGGCCGGGTTTGTTTTGTGGCGGGCGACATCGGGCCAACGACCAAAACGTCGTCCATTTCCACCGACGTGAACAATCCCGGCGCGCGCGGGACCACGTTTGATAAACTGGTGGTCGCCTACGCGGAGCAGGTTCGCGGTTTGCTCGACGGGGGCGTGGATTTGCTTTTGGTGGAAACCATTTTTGACACGCTGAATGCGAAGGCGGCGTTCTTCGCCATTCAACAAGTTTTCGCAGAACGGGGGATCCGTCCCCAACCTTTCCGGAGGGACGAGTTACACGAGTCCCAAACTTCCGTGAGTGCAGAAAAGTCAGGGGCTCGTGGAACTCGCCCCACCGAATCTTCTGTTCGCCGTGTGCCGATTCTCGCCTCCGTCACTTTTATCCAGGCTGGCAGTAATCGCGGGGTAACCGGTCAGACAGTCGAAGCGTTTTGGGATTCGATTTCAAACGTTCCCCTGCTCTCGGTCGGCCTGAACTGCGCCCTGGGGCCAAAGGAACTCCGGCCTTTGATCGAGGAGCTTTCCGGTCTGGCGCCGATTTATGTGAGTGCGCATCCCAATGCCGGCCTGCCCAACCCGCTGTTGCCGACCGGTTTTCCGGAAACGCCGGAGACGTTTGCCCCACAGTTGAAAGAATGGGCGCAAAACGGCTGGCTGAACATTGTGGGCGGTTGTTGCGGTACCACGCCCGCTCATATCCAGCTGATCGCCGAGTCGGTGAAGCACCTGCCGCCACGCGTGCCGCCAAAGGTTGAACCGTATTTGCGACTGAGCGGGCTGGACGCGCTCACCGTCCGGCCGGATTCCAATTTTCTGAACATTGGCGAGCGTACCAATGTGGCCGGTTCGCCGAAATTCGCCCAACTGATCAAGGCCGGCGATTTTGAAGGTGCGCTGACCGTCGCCCGCCAACAAGTCGAGAACGGCGCGCAGGTCATTGATGTTTGCATGGACGAAGGGATGATCGACGGTGTTGCGGCCATGGCGCGATTTCTCAATCTCGTCGCCTCCGAGCCGGATATTTGCAGAGTGCCGGTGATGGTGGACTCCTCAAAATGGGAAGTCATCGAAGCCGGTTTAAAATGCCTCCAGGGCAAGGGCATCGTGAACTCCATCTCACTCAAGGAAGGCGAGGAAAAATTCCTGCACCAGGCCGGATTGGTCCGCCGTTACGGCGCAGCCGTGGTCGTGATGGCGTTTGATGAGCGCGGCCAGGCCGACACGTTCGAGCGGCGTATCGCCGTCTGCCAACGCGCTTACGATCTGCTCGTGGATAAGGTCGGTTTCCCGCCCCAGGACATCATTTTTGACCCGAACGTGCTGACCGTCGGCACCGGCATGGAGGAACATGCGAACTACGCCGTGGATTTCATCCGGGCGACCAGATGGATCAAGGAAAACCTGCCGCTGGCCAAGGTCAGCGGTGGCATCAGCAATGTTTCGTTTTCGTTCCGCGGCAACAATGTCGTACGCGAAGCGATGCATTCGGCGTTTCTGTATCACGCCATCAAGGCCGGGCTCGACATGGGCATCGTCAACGCCGGCCAGCTCGCCGTCTATGACGAGGTGCCCAAGGATTTGCTGGAACTCGTCGAAGACGTGTTGTTGAACCGCCGGCCCGACGCAACCGAACGGCTCATCAAATTTGCCGAGTCGGTGAAACAAAAGGGCAAGGCTGAAGTCATCGAGGATGAATGGCGCAAAGGCACTGTCGAGCAACGGCTCGAACACGCGCTGGTGAAGGGTATCGTGGATTTCATTGACGCGGACATAGAGGAAGCGCGCCAAAAATACAACCGCCCGCTGACCGTCATTGAAGGTCCGTTGATGGCCGGCATGAATGTGGTCGGCGATTTGTTTGGTTCGGGGAAAATGTTTTTACCGCAGGTGGTCAAATCCGCCCGGGTAATGAAGAAGGCCGTGGCTTATCTGCTGCCGTTCATGGAAGCAGAAAAAAAGGCGGCCGGTGAAGTTCACAAGCATGCCGGCAAGATCCTGTTGGCCACGGTGAAGGGTGACGTGCATGACATCGGCAAGAACATCGTCGGGGTCGTTCTCGCCTGTAACAACTACGAGGTCATCGATCTCGGCGTGATGACGCCGTGCGAGAAAATCATCGCCACGGCACTCGAACAACACGTTGACATCATCGGTTTGAGCGGGTTGATCACGCCGTCGCTGGATGAAATGGCGCATGTGGCGCGCGAGCTGGACCGGCAAGGGCTGAAGCTGCCGTTGCTGATCGGCGGCGCGACGACGAGCAAGGCGCACACAGCGGTAAAAATTGCACCGGGCTACCGTGAGCCGGTGGTCCACGTGCTCGACGCCTCGCGCGCGGTGCCGGTGGTCGGCAGTTTAATCAGCACCCGGCAAAAACCCGGTTTTGTCAAACAGGTACGCGAAGAATATGAACGGGTACGCGCGCAACACGCCGGGCAGCGTGCCAGGCTGGTTTCCCTTGAAGCCGCCCGCGGCAACGCGCCGCAGCTGAAGTTTGACGATTTGCCCAAGCCGGAGTTTACGGGCACGCGAATCCTGTCGCCGGAACCGGCGTCCAAAGTCCAAACTCCGAACTCCAAAGTCGAACTGGCGGATCTTGTGCCGTTCATTGACTGGACGCCGTTCTTTCATACCTGGGAACTGCGCGGCGTTTATCCCAGGATTTTTCAGCACGCGCAACACGGAGAGGAGGCGCGGAAACTGTTCGCCGACGCGCAGAAACTGCTGGAGAACATTGTTTCCGAAAAATTGCTCCAGCCACGCGGCGTTTACGGTTTATTTCCCGCCAACCGGGTTGGTGACGACGTGGAACTCTACGCGGACGCATTGCGATCCAGGATTCTCGCGAAGTTTCACTTTCTTCGCCAGCAAGTCGAGAAGACAGACGGCACACCGAACTGGTGTCTGGCAGATTTTATTGCGCCGCGGGAGGCTCGGCCGGGGGCCGGCCCAAACTTAAGGGACGGCGGCACGCCACCCCTTCCGGATTACCTTGGCGCGTTTGCCGTCACCAGTGGGCACGGGTTGAAGGATCTGGTGGAGAAGTTTAAAGCGGACCATGATGATTACAACGCCATCATGGCGGAAGCGTTGGCGGATCGACTGGCCGAAGCCTTCGCGGAATTCCTGCACAAACGCGTCCGTAACGATTGGAGTTACGGCCGCAACGAAAGCCTTACCAGCGATGACTTGATTGCGGAAAAATACCGCGGCATCCGGCCGGCGGCGGGCTATCCGGCTTGTCCCGACCACACGGAGAAGCAAACTCTCTGGAAGCTGCTTGATGTGGAAAAGAGCGCCGGCATCCAGCTCACAGAAAGCTGCGCCATGTGGCCGGGCAGTTCGGTGAGCGGGTTGTATTTCGCGCATCCGGATTCCAAATATTTCGCCGTCGGCAAGCTGGGCCGCGACCAAATCCTGGATTACCACCTGCGCAAAGGCATGACGTTGCAGGAGGTCGAGCGATGGCTGGGGCCGTGGTTGAATTACGAACCGCAAAGCGCGGCGCCGGGATCGCCGGTTACCTGCGCCTGCGGTGTTCGGCATTGAAAAAACACTGGACGGCAGGCGGGTTTCGGCCTACAAAAACGCCAGATTCAGCAAAAGGAAAGTTATGGCAACTGTAGCACAACCCGTCAAAATGGTGCCGGTGGATGCGGATTTGTTCGAGGCCGTCGGTTACATCCCTAAAAACCGGCGGCTTTACATCAAATTCCGAAATTCGCCCGCGCTTTGCTTCGACAACGTGCCGGGCTTCCGTTATGAAAGCCTGCTGACCGCGCCGCGCAAAGATGCGTATTACCGGACGTTTATCAAGGACCGGTTTCTGACCAAACCCGTGGAATTGCCTTCGCCAACCTGATTCAAAGGCGGACTTGTTTTTCGCACAATTCGGCCTAAATTGGAGGCATGAAGCAGGATGTGGTGCCAGTCCAGATTCGGGGGATTATTCCGGCCAACAGCGGTTGCGCGCTTTTTGTCGGCAACGACGAAAAAGTTTTTGTCATCAACGTCGAGCCGCAAATGGGGGCGGTCATTGGCATGTTTCTGCGCCAGACCCCGAAGGAACGGCCGCTCACCCACGATCTCATCAACCGGATGTTTCAAGGTTTCGGCATCACCGTGGAGCGCGTGGTGATCACGGATTTAAAAAATTCAACTTACTTCGCACGGTTGATTTTACAACAGCAAAACGAGCTGGCACGAAAGATCGTGGAACTCGATGCTCGGCCCAGCGACTGCCTGGCGCTGGCCGCCGCCCAGAAGAAGCCAATTTTTGTGGCTGCCTCCCTCTTTGACCAGGTCGAAGACATGAGCGAAGTGTTGAATCGAATCAACGAAACCGGCAGCGAGGCGGAGTAAAATGCCCGCCGCCAAAACCCCATCGCCAGCTCTTATTTGCGGTGACGATGAGTTCGCCGTAAAGCAGCACGCCAGGCAACTCTACCGGCAATGGTGCGATGAAATCGGAGGTATGGACCATGAAATCATCGAAGCCACCGTTACCAACAGCGGTGAAGTGCTGGTGGCCATAGCCCGGTTGCGCGAAGCCCTGCAAACCCTGCCCTTCTTCGGCGCGGGCAAGGTCATCTGGTTGCGCGACTGCAATTTCCTTGGCGATGAACGCGTTGCCTCCGCCCAGGCCGTCACGGAATCGCTGGGCGACCTGGCGGAAGAACTGAAACATTTCGCGTGGTCGCGCAACAGCGGTATCCGGCTGTTAATCAGTGCGGGCAAGGTGGACAAGCGCAAAACTTTTTTCAAGACGCTCGACAAAATCGGCTCGGTGGAAACTTTCGCCGGGTGGTCGGCGGATGATCGCGATTGGGCGGAACGGGCGGAGGTTGCAGCGCAAACAGCTGTGCGGGAGCGGAAAAAGGAAATTTCCCAGGAGGCCCTGGCTGAATTGGTGAACCGCGTCGGGCCCAATCCACGCCAGCTCGAGAATGAGGTTGAGAAGCTTTGTTTGTTCGTCGGCGAACGGAAAGAGATTGAAGCCGATGATGTCGATTCGGTTTGCATCCAAAACAAGACGGCGCGGGCATTTGCGCTGGGCGACGCCCTGGGCGACCGTGATTTGCCCCGCCTGCTGCGGCGGTTGGACGAGGAATTGTGGGAAGTGAAGTTCGATTCCAAAAAATCGGAAATTGGTTTGCTGTACGGTCTGATTGCGAAAGTGCGCGCGATGCTGTTGCTGAAGGAGATGCTGCGGGAAGGCTGGATCAAGCCGGAGATGGATTACAACCGTTTCAAGGCCCAACTGCAGCACGTTCCGCCGGACAAGCTGCCCGGCGACCGCCGTTACAACTCGCTGGCGTTGAATCCGTACGTGCTTTACAAGGCATTGCCGCAGATAAAACGGTATGCCGAGGCTGAATTGATACGGGCAATGGATTTGTTGTTGCGCTGCAACCAGCGACTGGTGTCCAGCGGCCTTGATGAAACGCTGGTGCTACAGCAAACTTTGGTGCAAATTATCACGCCACAAACAGCCGCAGCGTGAATATTTAAAAGGAATTTAAAAAATGGCGACACCGTCGGCAAAAATGTTGGTGCTGGCATGCAAGAATTTCGCCTGCGTGAAAATTGTGGGCCGTGCGAATTTCACCTACGGCCCTGATTTCAAAACGCTGCTGAGCGAATTGATCCGCAAAGGTTACGGTCATTTCATCATTGACCTCTCGGAATGCGCGCTCATGGACAGCACCTTCCTCGGTATCCTGGCCGGCTTTGGTTTGAAATTGAACCAGGCCACCGCGCCGGACAAACCCGGCATCGAATTGCAGAATCCAAACTCGCGGATTGTGGATTTGCTCGAGAACCTGGGCGCATTGCATCTTTTTAAAGTCACCGCAGGAACCCTGCAATTACCCGGCGAGGTCCAGACCCGGACGCCGGATTCCGTGAACCCGACGCGCCAGCAAATAACACGCACCTGTCTGGAAGCTCACCAGTCGCTGATGGACGTAAATCCCGATAACGTTGTGCGTTTCAAGGACGTGACCCGTTTTTTGGCAGAAGACTTGAAGAATCCTGAGAAATCTTTGTAACGGCACATGGCTTGCTATGTTGTCCGTTGATTGTCAACCACAAGCCTTGTTTGCGTTATGAAAATGAGCCGGAGAATGTTAACACTTTTGGTCATCGCCTCGTTATCTTCCCTGCCGACTTTGGGTCGTGCCCAGGACGATACCCAAAACACCACCACGTCTGACAACGATCAGAATGCCACGACTCCCGACAGCGACACCAATGCGCCGCTCAAGGAATTGATGCTCAAAAGCGACCAGGTCACCAACACGGTTGGCATCGTGTTGAAGAAAATTTCACCGGGCCTTTGGGCCGGGGTGTATGAGGTGACACAAAAGCCCTATCAAAAAGTGATGGGCAGCAATCCCAGCGCCTTTCAGGGCGGAGATCGTCCGGTGGATTCAGTGAACTGGAATGATGCCATGGCTTTCTGCCAAAAGCTGACCGAAAAGGAACAAAAAACCGGCGAATTGCCAAAACGCTTCGCCTATGCCTTGCCGACGCAGGCGCAATGGGAACAACTGGCGGGTGACACTCCGGCAAGTGATGCGGTGATGAGCCTGAGCATGCCGCGCCGCTCTTCCACCGAGCCGGCAGGCAGCCTGGCACCAAACAGTCTGGGTCTTTACGATACGCGCGGCAATGTGATGGAATGGTGCCTTGATCCGCAGGACAAACCTTATCACGTTCTTCGCGGCGGCGCTTGGGACACGTATATTGACATCAACGCACGTCCCGAATTTCGCGAGTACTCAGCCCTCGACAAGACCAAAAACGATTACGGTTTTCGCGTGGTGCTGGAACCGAAAGGTTCACAGTAAAGTAATTAAGCAAACTTTCAAACCGGCGCAGGCGCGGGCGTGCCGAGTCCCGGCAATTTGGGCGGCACAGGTTTAGGCGGTGTTTCCGGCAACGGCGTGCCAGCCGGAGCACCCATCAGGGTTCCATTTTGAGGCTTGGGCGGCGGCGGCGTGAACTTGCCGGTCTTGACGATTTCCTCGACTTGCGCCCGGTCGAGTGTCTCATGCTCGAGCAACGCATTGGCGATCAATTCAAGCTTGTCGCGGTTGGTCAAAATGATGTCCTGCGCCCGCTTATAACCTTCATCAATCAGACGCTTGATTTCCTCGTCAATTTCGCGCGCCGTGCTCTCGCTGTAAACTTTGGTGCGCGCCATTTCGCGACCGAGGAAAACGTACTCATCGTCGCTGCCGTATTGCACCATGCCAACCTTGTCACTCATGCCATACTGGCAAACCATCGCGCGCGCCAGGTTCGTGGCCTGCTGAATGTCCATCGCCGCGCCCGTCGAGATATCGCCCGAAACAATTTCCTCGGCGATGCGTCCAGCCATGGTCACGGCGAGATCATCAAACATTTCCTTGCGGCGGCGATTTAAGATGTCTTTTTCCGGCAATTGCATTGTCGAACCGAGTGATTGTCCGCGCGGAATGATCGTGACTTTGTGCAACGGATGCGTGTGTTCCAGCAGCATGTTCACCAGGGCATGCCCGGCTTCATGCCAGGCGGTGCATTTTTTTTCCTCGTCGGTCATCGCCAGGCTGCGGCGCTCGCGGCCCCAACGGACCTTGTCGCGTGCCTCTTCCAGCTCTTCCATGCCGACGGATTTTTTGTTCGTCCGCGCGGCGAGCAAGGCGGCTTCATTCAACAGATTGGCCAGTTCCGCACCGGAATAACCCGGCGTGCCCCGCGCGATGATGGACAAGTCCGCCTCCGGCGCGAGTTTCACGTTTTTGGCGTGAACCTTCAAAATCGACTCGCGTCCGCGCACGTCGGGCAGATTGACAACGACCTGCCGGTCAAAACGGCCGGGACGCAACAGGGCCGGGTCGAGCACGTCCGGGCGGTTGGTCGCCGCAATGATGATAATGCCTTCCTGCGTATCGAAGCCGTCCATCTCCACGAGCAAGGCATTAAGCGTTTGTTCCCGCTCGTCGTTGCCGCCGCCGAGACCGTGTCCCCGCGAACGGCCGACCGCGTCAATTTCATCGATGAACACCAGGCAGGGTGTGTTGCGGCGCGCCTGTTCAAACATGTCGCGCACGCGGCTGGCGCCGACGCCGACGAACATTTCCACAAAGTCCGAACCGCTGATACTGAAAAACGAGGCATCGGCCTCGCCGGCAATGGCCTTGGCCAGAAGGGTTTTGCCCGTACCAGGCGCGCCCACCATCAGGACGCCCTTGGGAATGCGCCCGCCCAGCCTCTGAAATTTTTTGGGGTCTTTCAGAAATTCAACCAATTCGGAAACTTCCTCGATGGCTTCCTCGATGCCGGCCACGTCCTTGAACGTCGTCTTGTTGCGGTCCTTCGCCAGCATCCTGGCCTTGCTTTTGCCAAAACTCAACGCGCCCTTGCCGGCGATTTTGATTTGGCGAATGAAGAAGAACCAAAACAGAATGCCAATCAGCAGAAACGGCGCGATGCCCCACACCACACTCATCAACATCGTATTCGGCTGGCTCGCGTCTATTTTGTCCGAGGCGAACAACAGGTCCTGCTTGGCCTGGGTCAAATAGGCATTTTTGACCACAAACGCCACGGCCATCCTCTTGCCATCCTTGTCCGTCTGATAATACTGGCCGGTGATTTCCGTCAACGGCGCCGTTTGCGGATTAAAACTGACTGTTGCCTGGGCAATTAAATTCGACTGGAACAGCTTGAAAAATTCCGCTTGCGACAAGGTGCCGGCCTCCGTCGTCATGTGGTTTTTTAACAACATCAACGCCGCGATGCAGCCTATGATGGCAATCCACGCCACCCATGTTGTCGGTGGCAGCTTAAACCCGCCCGGCGGCTTTTTCTGGCCGCGGTCGCTGTCTTTGTTTTGGTCTTCGCCGAACATACGAGATAATGCCTTTCCAAGCTATCATGCCCTCTGCGCCTCCGCAATGCACGAAATCGCTTTTCCCTCCAATGCCCAAATGAATCTGCTATATTTGCCACTATGCGCATCGGCTCGCTGACGTTGTTGTCCAACCTGTTCCTTTCGCCGCTGGCGGGATACACCAACCTGCCCTTCCGGCTCGTCGTGCGGGAAATCGGCGGCGTCGGCCTTTGCACCACTGATTTGGTCAATGCCCGCTCGCTCCTGGAGAAAAACCCGAAGGCATTCAAGCTGATCGAAACCCGGCCGGCCGATTCACCGCTGGCCGTCCAGCTTTTCGGGTCCATCCCGGAAGAAATGCGCGATGCGGCCCAGGTGCTGGAGGCGCGCGGCATCGCCGCCATTGATATCAACATGGGCTGCCCCGTTCGCAAGGTCTGTAACGTAGGCGGCGGCTCGGCCATGATGACCGAACTGGCCAAAACGGCCGGGCTTGTCCGTGGCATGGTCAACGCCGTCAAAATCCCGGTGACGGCCAAGATGCGGCTCGGCTGGGATGATCAAAACATTACCGCGCCGGACCTGGCGCGGGCACTGGAGGACGTCGGGGTCGCTGCGATTTTCGTCCATGGCCGCACGCGCGAACAGGGTTTTGATGGCACGGTCAACCTTGCCGGCATCCGCAAGGTGGTTGCAGCCGTGAAACAGATTCCGGTCATTGGCAATGGCGACATCATCACGCCCCGGGCCGCGGCAAAGATGCTCGACGAAACCGGCTGTGCCGGCGTGAGTATCGGACGCGGTGCGTTTTACAACCCGTGGATTTTCCAGCATACGTTGCAATACCTGGGTAGGTCAGGCAGTCCTCTGCCCGCCGCCGGTGGGGCGAGCGTCCTCGCGAGCCGAACGGAACGGCTCCTCAGTAGCATCGCCCCACCAAAAGACGACAGCCACCTCCCGCCCGAACCCTCCTTTGCCGAACGGGTGCGGGTGATGTCCCGGCATCTGGATTTGATGATTGAGGTTTTTGGCGAGCCACTCGGCTGCCGGATGTTTCGCAAAGTCGCGCCGTGGTATTCCAAACGGTTCGGTCCCTGCCATGAATTCAACAAGCACGCCGTGCAAGTCTCCACCCGTGCGGAATTCAACGATGTGCTGGAGAATTACAACCGCTGGCGGCGACAGTTTCTCGACGGCAACGGTGAGTTATTGCCCCGTTTTCAACCACCGCCGATGGTTGCATCTTTCATGCGCGACGAACCCGCCGTCGCTCACCGCGAACAAATTCCCGTGCCGAAGGGGCCAGTGGAGGTATGGTAATCACTCCGGGAACGACACCGACGGGATAAAACCGGGTCAAGGGTTACGTGTTGGCGCCGTCGTTTTAGGTTGAAAAATCCGGCTTCCCTGATTCTCTTGTTCATTCGCATGAACACCCGGGCACATTCCTCCATTCCCCGCCGGCTTTGTCCACTGATGTTGTTTCTGTCAGTCGGCGTCACCCAAATGATTGCCGCTCCATTCTTCAACGTCCTGGATTACGGCGCGCGCAACGACGGCTCGGCCAGTTCGACTGAATCGATCCGTTCCGCCGTTCAGGCAGCCAATGCCGCTGGCGGTGGAACGGTTTACATTCCGCCCGGAATTTACGTTACCGGCCCGATTGAACTGACGAACAACCTGGAGCTGGATATTGCAGCTGGTGCCACCTTGAGATTTCCCGCCACCCGACTTCCATTTACACCAGGACGCGAGCAAGGCATCGAATGTCTCACGCCGATTCCGCTGATCGGCGGGCGGCATTTGCACAACGTCACCATCACGGGCCGCGGCGTGCTCACCACCGACAACGCCGCATGGCTCAAGCTCATGCCCCGGATCAATTCCTCGGAAACCGACATCGGAACCGCCTTCGGCACCAACTGGGAACATTTGCTCCAGGACCTTGAGGTCAAAACGCCGGCGCCGACCGAGGATTATGAAAAGGCGGCGCTCGAACTCCGGCCTTCCTTCGTGCGTTTTATGGATAGCACAAACATTTTGGTCGAAGGTGTTCATTTTGTCGGCTCTTCGATGTGGACGGTACACCTGCTCTATGCGGACAACGTGGTGGTTCGGAACGTTATTATCGAGACCTATCCCGGTGTGCACACGGACGGCATTGCCGTTGATTCCAGCCGCAACGTGCGGATCACGGATTGTTACATTGACACCGGCGACGACGGCATCGTTTTGAAATCCGGCAAGGATGCTGACGGACGGCGGGTCAATCGTCCGACGGAAAACGTATCCATCTCGAATTGTACCGTGCATCACGCGCATGGCGCGGTCACACTGGGCAGTGAAATTTCCGGCGGCATCCGCAACGTGGTGGCGGACAATATCACCTGCGACGGGACCCAGATTGGCGTCCGCATCAAAAGCCGGCGCGGGCGCGGCGGGGTGGTCGAAAACGTCCGGTTCAACAACTGGACGATGGAAAACGTCGGCATCGGAATCAATGTCACCAGTTATTACCTCATGGAGGGTGAAACCAAAACATCCGAGGAAGCCGTTTCGGTACGAACGCCGGTGTTCCGTAACATTGCCATCAGCCACATGACCATCCATCAAGCGCGGACGGCGGTTGACATCGAAGGATTGCCGGAAATGCCGATTTCAGACTTGAGAATCAGCGATGTCATCGCCTCGGCAAAGACCGGAATGCGCGGCTCCTTCACGGATGCCTTGGAACTGCACGACCTGCAGGTAAACGCGGACAACGGTCCGGCCTTTCTGGTGAAGGATTCCAGCCAACTCGAATTGGACGGTGTCACTTCACGCAAGCCACTGGCGAACGCGCCGGTGATTCGATTGGAACATTGCCCCAACGCCATTATCCGGGACAGCCGGGCGTTTCCCGGAACCGGAACATTCCTCTCAGTTGCGCCGGGCGAATTGAAAGATGTCACCGTCGAAGGCAACGTACTTGGCAAGGCGCAGAAACCGGTGACGGAAGCGGCCGGCGGCTTGCGATGAACCGTGCCGGTCCAATTGCGGCAATTATTCCCAAATGCGAGATCGATTGAAGAGGGAGCTCAACAAATTTTCCGTCGACGCCCAATCCCAAAAGACAGGTTTCACCCCGTCATGGCGTGAGCTGGACCCATTGCGTTTGTGTTCGATATTGAAGCCCATCAGCCGTCACGACGAGGGCATAGAAAGGATGCAGTCCGGCCCACAAATTGGTGCCGTTCACCTGAAAAATGGCTGCGGATACATTCGTGGCCGTGCTCAACGCGCCGCCGGTGCTGAACAAGGTAATCAAGCTCACGTCGTTGGTGTTGGCGGCAACCTGGATGTGGTAAGTGCCCTGCGCAGGGGCTTGGTTGGTCAGGTCGAGCAGGGTCAAGGTCGCGCTCAAGGAAGTATTTTGGACCTGGACGGGCACGGTCACCTGGGTTTCAGTTCGCACATCGCTGCCTTCATAGGCAACCGCCGTCAAGTTGTGATATCCATCGGCCAAGGTTGTGCTGTTCAAAGGGAAAGTCACATTCAGACTGGAGGCACCGGCCGTGACATAAAGATGGTTCCGGGGCTGGAGATCGGACAGGTTCTGAGTGAGGGTGCTGCCCATAGTCGAGAACGCGGGAACCTGTACCGACGACACCGCGGGCGTGACTTTTATTGCAGCAGCCTGGTAGCCGGGGCTTCGGGCATACAGATTAAAGCTGGTGAAATAAAACGTGCCGTATTGGTTCAAAGCATAATCCCCCGCCACAACCCCGTCACCGCCCTGCAGGGCAGGGTTCGCGTTAATGGCGTTGTACAACTGGCCGGCGAGCGCAGCGGAATTCCCGCTCGATTGATTGGTGACGGCCACGACCACAATCTGGCCGTTGGTTTTGACAAAAGTGAACTGCATCCAGGAATTGGCGGGAACCGCATTGCTTAACTCAGAGTATCCCTGTATCCCAAATGCCTGCGAGGCCAGGAGCGTGGGCTGGCTGGCGTTTAGAAAAGCTGAGAGCATGTTACCGCTTCCAATCGCACTGGCGGCGGTGGTTTGGATCCGGCCGAGGGCAAAATTGGTTGCCAGCTCCGTCCATTGGCCCGGGTTGGTGGAAACCCCAATCGTGTAAGGCCGCATGGCGCTGTCTACCCGCACCAGGGTGAGGTTTGACGCCAGGTCAAGCACCGTGTAACCAGCCGAGCCCGGAGGCACCAGCCATGCCCGATAAAACCGGCCGGATGAATTTGCCATGCTGGCATCGATAAAGTCCATTGCCCCGCCGAGTTGATTAGTGAAGACGGACGTCCAGTTGACGAGGTCAGTGGATACTTGAATCGCACAAGGCAAACCGGGCGTGCTGTCCACATGCATCTGGAATGCCCCCGAAACGGTAATGACTGGTGTGGTCAATTGGGGAGGTTGATCCGGTACCGGCCAGGTCATGCGATAAAAACGGGCAGGATAATTTGTGGAGTCATAATCGGTAAAATCCACCAGCCCCGGTGGTGCATTATTCGTGAAGACAGGCTGCCAGTTCATCAAATTGGTTGAGGCGAGGATGACGTAAGGCAATGTGCTGGGAACCCCCAGCTCCATCGTGAAAGCTCCATTTTTATCAAGCCCGCCCGGAGTCATCTCAGGCGGAAAGGAATCGGGGAGGTAGTTGACGCCATACGAAAGGTTGGGCGTGTTCGTCGGGGCGGTGCTGACAGCATAGAAAGGGACAGTCATGAGGTTGGTGGCAATGGATTGTAGCTCGATACGGTCGCCATGAACCAGGGCCTTCACCTGGGTGGCGTTGGTGGCGGCATTGATCAGGGTTGCCAATCCCGATGCCACCGTGCCCAGGTTCGAGTTGGTGGGGACGGTATAGGTAACGGGATATCCGTTCAAATTGACGGTCAACAAATTACCCGGACAGGGAGGCAAATTGGTCAGAGTGCTGTAATACTGGCCGTCCACAAATAAATCAACCTGCTGCAGGGGATGGTTTCCATAGTTGGCGGAGAATTGCACGGAAAGCATGGGAGTGCCGCTCAATACGGTGCCGGGAGGCAGGTTCGTGCTCCATTCCCCGAAGCCGTATATCGCAAATGGCGCCGCCAACGGCTCGGCCACCATGAGTCCAAGATACGGCACGTTGATGCTTTGATAATAGCTTTCCGCCAGGCTAAAGCCGCGGGCCTGGTAAAAGTAAACCTGGGGATTGGGAAACTTCTGCGCATCGGCACCGGGTTCCGCCACCGTGCCGTAACTCCCTGCCGCTCCTGCATTAATGAAAGCCAGCAAGTTAGTCTGGCTGTTCGCTCCAAATATCACCCCACCGTAGGACGTCAGACTGTCGGCAATAGTCCCGGCAACGAACAAGTTTTGCGGGACATTGAACTGCGCCAGGCCCGTTTCGTAGCCCAGGCATGGGCTCGGCCACCACACGGAATCAGTGTTCGTGCGTAAAATGGATGAGACCCCCAGGACGTTGATATTGAAAATGGCGTTATCAAAATAAGGATACCGGATGTTTCGAAGCGGGTCCGAACTCTTCGCCAGGATTACCAATTGCTGCGGACTTGTGCCATCGCTGATGACTCCATGGTTCACCAACTGCTCCGCTTGAGCGAGTGAAGTTGCAGTGATCATGGTGGTCAGAAAAGAATATCCCGGGTTGCCGGCAGCTGTCCCCTGGGTGAAGACCCCCTCGCTGGCAGCATAACTGTTGGTCACTCCGAAAGCATCGCTGCCATTGCCCAGCCTCAGTCCGTAAAACAGGGCCGAAGTTGTACTGTTGATGGTGGAGCCCAAGCTGGTTTGAAACGGGATATCCATCGAAAGAACGACGTACTGAATCTGATTTGTCAGCCGGCGGGTCGCCAGCATGTTCAGCAATGGCGTCACCAGATTCGTTTGAAAATCGTTGCTGGTCCACAGGGTATTGCCACCCGGCCAGTTGATATAGAGCACGTTCTGCGGCGGCACCTGACGTTCCTGATAGTAGTAATTGGCGAGCTCGCAGGAGTTCGAACTGTTCTGGTTGGCAACCACAACCGTGTTCAGGCCGCTCCCGCCGGCCTGCAGTTTGCAGGCCAAGGCACAGGTCAATAGAACCATTCCCAGCGTTCCGAAACGACAACGGCTGTGCATACACTTGGCACTTCAGGCAAACGAGATGCTTACTGTCAGGTGGTAAAGCTCCTCCATCATAAACCTTTAACGCACGCCGGTACAGAAAAAAAGCCGGTCATTGACCGGCCCTTTATCTGCCACACTGCAAGCGGCTGAATCCGTACTCAGGACAACTTACGCCGCAACGTCAATCCCAGAGCACCCATTCCCAGCGCAATCATCGCCAATGTTGTCGGCTCCGGAACAATATGAATGGATAAACCTTTGTCCTTGGTTATGTTCAACGTATCGCCGGTTTGTCCGTTGGGCGCAAGAGTAGCAGTCCATTCAAACGCCCACGTCACATCACCTGGTCCAGCCGATGTGCTGTCATTAAGAGTATAATAGCTTCCCGAGTTGAGTGCATTCACCGTTTGATACGCCGAAGCGGCTTCAGCAAAGTTTGCGTACGGCGCGTCAATAACCTCTGCGATGCCGTTCCCGCCAAGCGTGCTGGTCGTCTGCAAGGCACCCGTATAAGCGCCCGGACCGCCGGAAATACTCACGGTATTCTGGTTGTCCTGAAACAAGTTAAAATTGGAATACTGATAAAAGCTCAAGTTGATCGAGCTGGCACTATTATTCACGATTGACAAATATTCTTGCATATCGGCGTTACCGGAACCCGACCCGCTGCCCGATAAGACATATGTAAGTTGCACTGTCAGTTGCGAGTTTTGGTAAACCACACCGATATTATCAATCGGGCTTGAAGGATTGCTGAAGTTATAAACCGTCGCTGCGCTAATTTGGTCAATGGTCGTCTGTGGGGCGCCATTAACTGAGTACCAAAACCACTGCTGATTCAATTGGTTCACGTTCGGCATGGTATCCACACTCCAACTGTTCATCCCGGTATTGCCGGTGCCCCCGCCAACATTCAACGTTGCCGTGGACCCTCCGTTATTCATCGTTATGTCTTGAGCCATGGCGCCACCTGACAAAAAGAAAACGCCTGCCGCGACCACGCCCGCGCAAACCGGTACCAAGTGACTCACTTTGGGAACAAATTTATAATTGCGATTCATAAATCCTCTGATTCTGTTTGTTAGCCATTCTTTTAACGTACACCATGCTCGGAATCAAATATTATTAATTTGTGCGTCGCCGGGAGATCAAGGCCAAGGCAAACATTCCCGACGAAATCAAGGCCACGATCGAGGGTTCAGGCACGGGAGACGGATAAGCCGCAGTTTCGCTGACCGAAAGCAAGTTACCCTGGGCGACGCTCCCGGAAAATTCATAACCAAAAACGGCAAAGGTATTGATGGCGGTTAACGTGGTGTTGTTAAGATCCGTGCCCAGCCCGATAAAAGGGCCAAACGGCGCCCCACTGCCATTGGCCTGTACCAAGGTAGTATAGCCGGGCGCGTCTCCCTGCCAACCCAGTTTCAAACCTCCCCCGGTCTGATTGGCAATCGCATATCCTCCACCCGAAGCCGGTGTCATGCTGACAGACTGACTGCCCGCAGCACCCGGACCTCCCAAAACAAAATCTGAGTACTGGAATATTTTCATGTTTACCGTGCTACCGCTTAAATTGTTAAACTGGATGGTCTCCCCCAAAGTGCTGCCATTAAGGGTCAAGACATCGTTGATGCTTATTCCAGCCGAAATTGAATACGCGGCGGTTATCGATGCCGTAAAACCGGAAGACGTAGAAACCGCCGCACCGGTCAGTTGGGTTACCGGGCCTCCATTTGCACTGTAGTATAACGTCTGCAACGCCAATTGATTCGCCCCGCTCGCGGACCAACTGGTAAACCCATTTTGTGAGCTGTCGTAACTCGCGCTATACGTGCCACTGTTAATGGTATAAACCAAAGCCATGCTTTGAATAACGGAGCCACCAAGTAGAATCGCAATGCTAACACATTGAAATAACCACACCTCGCTGGCGAAAGACTTTTTACAAATCTTCATGTCATTGCTTGGGTTTCTGGGTTTCTTCTACGCCCGTTATTGCGCCATTTGCGTATAAAGTCAAGACATTTATTGTCATGATTTAGTGCAAAGAGGCCCAAACTACCCTAAAGGGTATATATCATATGTAATGAATCATCACTGTTCAGGTATTAACACCCCGACCGCCTCCGAGGCGGGGCAGTGACACAAGAAACAGGCACGACGACTTGTGTTGCATGCCAACGGGTTGCGTGTCCGCGGCTTAAGAACTTGTTAGACCAGAGCCAATTAACCTGGAATTTGCAACTATTACTTGCCAATGCAAAACTGGCTGAAAATGGAATCGAGCAAGTCTTCCGTCGCCGTCTTGCCGACGATTTCGCCGATGGCATTAACGGCGATGCGCAAGTCCAAAGCCCCCAGTTCCAACGTCACGTTGGTGCGCAACGCTTCAATCGTCCTTTGCGTCGCCGCGCGCGCGCGGTTCAGCGCGTCCTGATGTCGCGAGTTAATCATCACCTGCAACATCTCGGCCTTGATTTCGCCGGACCAGATCAGTTCCTTGATGGCGTCCTTCAACCCTTCAATCCCCTGCCCGCTTAAACAACTAACATCCACAACCCGGAATTGGGAACTCGGAATTCGGAACCCGGCAAGTTTCACCGGCAAATCCATTTTATTCCGCACCAGAATCCGTTTCTTGCCCGCAAACCCGGCCAGGAATTTTTCATCCGCGTCCGCCAACGGTTCGCTGGCATCGAGCACGTGCAAAATGAATTCCGCCCGGGCAAGCGATTCGTGGCTGCGGCGAATGCCTTCCTGTTCAATTTCATCGCGCGCTTCCCGCAGACCCGCCGTATCGATGAACACGACCGGCAGGCCGCGGATGTCCGCTGTCTCTTCAATCGTGTCGCGCGTTGTTCCCGGGATCGGCGATACGATGGCACGGTCACGTCCAAGAAGTTGATTGAGCAGGCTCGATTTGCCCACGTTGGGCCGACCCACAATCGCGGCGCGGATGCCACGGCGCAGGATTTGTCCCTCGTTCGCCGTTTGCAGCAGTTCCTCCATGAACTTCACGCCGCCCGACAAACGCTTCAGTAACTGCTCCCTGGTGTCGGGCGCGATATCTTCGTCGGGGAAATCAATGTGCGCTTCGACGTGCGCCAGCGTCTGCATCAGCTCATCACGCAGTTCATTGATGCGCTGCGACAACTTGCCGGCGAGCGGTTCGTTGGCGGCCGCCAGCGCCAGTTCCGTGCGCGAATTAATCAAATCGGCGCGGGCCTCCGCCTGTGTGTGGTCAATGCGGCCTTTGAGAAGGGCGCGCGGGGTTATTTCGCCGGGCTCGGCGGGGCGCGCCCCGTTGGCCAGAATCGGGTCCAGGACGAGTTTGGCCGCCAGGATGCCCCCGTGGCAGGTGATTTCCACTGTGTCCTCGCACGTGTAAGTGCGCGGGGCACGCAGGACGGCCAGCAGAACTTCATCGATGGTTTTCCCGCCCTGAACAATTTTGCCGTATTGAATAGTATGCGACGCTGCGGCGGAAGGCTTCCGCGAATTCCGTCCGAGTGGGAAAAAACTCTTCTCGGCGACTGCGAGCGCCTGTGAGCCGGAAATCCGGATGACAGCCAATCCGCCTTCGCCCAGCGGCGTGGCAATGGCAGCAATCGTGTCAGAAAACATTTACGATTTTCGATCTATAATTTGAGATCTCTGCAAACCTCAATTTCAGGCGGCAGCCGACGTAAGCTGTCTCCATTTTTCGGCCAGTTCGGAGTGAAATGAGAGCGGACTCATGTTCACTGCTGCAGTTTTTCAGAAGTCTCGATTTATGATTCATGGTTTGTACGCCGCACGACCATCTGCCCGTTAACAATCATCAATCGTCAATCGTAAATCATAAATTTAAATGTGCCGGCAATTTCCAGCCTGATTTTCCGCGTCGCGGCCCTGCAAATAGCACCGGGCTTTCTCGTAACTTTTCTTGTGTAGATAATGCAACAGGGTCGGGTCCGTATCTGGTGGCAATTGTTTCGCTAATTCATCGATGCGCGCAAAGAACGGCAGCAAATCGGGTTTGGGATTGGCCGACGGCAGGGCTTTAACGGCAGCATCCAATTGCACCAGCGCGTTCAGCAAATTCTTTGTCAATGGCGTTTCCACACCTGCAGTAATACTGGATTTACTCCCGTCCTGACAACTGAATCCGCGTTTGAAGAAGCTTACCGAACCCAAACCCGCGAGCTTAAGGCGCAAGCCAGTGATCAACGGGAGCGCGGACAGCTTTGTGCGCACGGTTCATAAGCCTTGGAACTCGCGCACATGGCTGTCCGCGCTCCTTGGATTGGCTGTCGCAAACACTTTCCCTATTGATTGCTTTCGGGCATCGCCAGTATAGCTTTAATTAACCACATGATGACACGAATTGCCCTGTCATTGCTTGCCGTGTTCCTGCTCACCGGGTGCGTCACCCAAACGGTGGATTGGCCGGCGCGCATCGGCCAGTACACGCAGGACCAGGCCATCACGGATATGGGCCCGCCCGACAAGTCCGCAAAGCTGTCCGATGGCACCGTCGTGGATGAATGGCTCACGCAATCCAGCCGGATCATCGTGGCACCGGAACCATATTTTCTGGGACCGGGTGGCTACTTTGGCCCGGACACGCCCGGTTATACCGAGACGTACGCGCCCGCTTACTTCCTGCGGCTGACGTTCAGTGCCGACGGCAAACTGAAAGCGTGGAAACAATTCGCCAAATAAATCTGCTTCCGCCCGCGTGGGGCTCATGTTTAACTCGCTTTGTGAATGTAAACGTCGGCATCTGGAGTATTTTGACAAAAGTGGCCGTGGGCCTGGTCATCGTGGCCCTGTTGCTGCTGATCGGCATGAAGTTTCTGCCATTGCTGCAGCAAAACGAACGGATGCGCGCCGACATTCTGCGGCTGCAAACCCAGCTTCAAATCGAGGAAGCCAAATCCAAGCAGCTCCAGGCCCAGATTGATGAACTGCGAAACGATCCCAATGCCATCGAACGGTTGGCACGCGAAAAACTCGGTTACGCCAGGCCCGGCGAAACCGTGATCCATTTTGAACCTGCCACCAACGCCCCCCCCTGGTGAACATTTATGATTTGAAAACGGCAGCGCATCCTCACTGCTGAACAACAATCATAAATCATCAATCGTAAATCATAAATTCCTAGACCGTCATTATTTCCTTTTCCTTGCTCGCAACGTGCGTGTCAATCCTGGCGATGTACTGGTCGGTCAGCTTCTGTAAGTCCTTTTCCGCCTGCTTTTCCTGGTCTTCGGTGATGCCGCTGTCGTGCCCGTGTTTCTTCAACCGCTCCATCGCGTCGCGGCGCACGTGCCGGATGGCCACGCGCCCGTCCTCGGCCATCTTCTTGATGAGCTTGACGAACTCCTGCCGCCGTTCCTGGCTCAATTCCGGAAACGCCAGCCGGATGATTTTGCCCTGGATCGTCGGGTTCAAACCGATGTTCGCCTTTTGAATCGCCTTCTCGATCGGATGCAGCGAGTTCACGTCCCACGGCTGCACCACCAGCATGCGCGGTTCCGGCGTGGTGATGCTGGCCAGTTCGCGAATGCGCATCTGCGCGCCATAGACTTCGACCATGATATTTTCGACCAGCGTGGCGGACGCCTTGCCGGTGCGCACGCCGGCAAACTCGTTCACAATCACCTGCTCGGTCTTGATCATCTTGTCTTCTGCTTCCAGCAAAATGTCGTCGGGTGTCATAGCGACTGCAGGGTAACAAGGCCACCGCATCGGGTCGAATGAAAATTAGGGTGCAAAGTTTTAACCATGGATGGCCAATCCGGGTAACTCATCGATGTTCATCCGCGTTCATTCATGCTTAAGAAGAATTTAACTTCGTGAAAATTCGTGCCAAACCACTGAGTTTTGGCCGCGCAAATTAATTGTTCCTTGACGGCGCTGTGCATTGCATCGGCATTTGGCCGTTGCTAGACTTTGAGCGTGGCGGACATTGTTTTAACGACGCTCAACGCGAAATACATCCACGCCGCGTTCGGGCTGCGCTATTTGCTGGCCAATCTGGGCAAATTGCAGTCGCACGCCGTTCTCGCCGAGTTTGACATCAACCAGCGTCCGCTCGACATCGCGGAAATCCTGCTTGCGCGAAACCCCAAAATCATCGGCTTTGGCATTTACATCTGGAACGTCGAACCGACCGCCGAAGTCATCGCCACCATCAAGCGCGTCCGGCCGGACATCAAAATCATCCTCGGCGGCCCGGAAGTCAGTTACGAAACTGAAAACCAGCCCATCGTCCAACTCGCCGACCACGTCATCACGGGGGAAGCGGACCTGAAATTTGCCGAGGTATGCCGGGTTTTGCTTGCTTCACCTGTAGGAGACGAGGTGACGAGTCTCCATCCAAATTCGGATTTCGGAGCCCGGAGTTCAGAATCTCAGAAAGAGACTCCTCACGTCGTCTCCTACCCCAAAATCATTCCCGCCGAATTGCCGGAATTCTCCCAACTTACCCTGCCCTACGACCTCTACACCGATGACGACATCGCGCATCGTATCATTTACGTGGAGGCGTCGCGCGGTTGTCCGTTCACGTGCGAGTTTTGTCTATCATCGCTTGATATTCCGGTGCGCCCGGTTCCGCTGCCTGCCTTGCTCGAACAATTGCAACGGCTGCTCGACCGCGGCCTGAAGCAGTTCAAGTTCGTGGATCGCACGTTCAACCTGAACGTCAACGTGAGTAAAACGATTCTCGAATTCCTTCTGGAGCGTTATCAACCCGGCCATTTCTTCCATTTCGAAATGATTCCTGACCGGCTGCCGGAATCGTTGCGCGAAATTATTGCCAAATTCGCGCCGGGCGCACTGCAATTCGAGGTCGGCATCCAGACATTCAACGGGGAGGTCAGCACCGCCATTAAACGCCGGCAGAATCACGAGAAGCTCGCCGACAATTTCCATTTCCTGCGCCGCAAAACCGGCGTCCATATCCATGCGGATTTAATTGCCGGCCTGCCCGGTGAAACGCTGGCAAGTTTTGGCGCCGGATTCGACCGCCTGATCGCGCTGGGCCCGCAGGAAATCCAAGTCGGCATTCTAAAGCGCTTGCGCGGCACGCCGATTGCCCGGCACGGCGCCGAGTGGGAAATGGTCTATAATCCGCATCCACCCTACGAAATCCTGCAAAACAAACTAATTGATTTCGCCACGATGCAAAAATTGCGCCGATTTGCGCGTTACTGGGATCTGGTCGGCAACAGCGGCAATTTCATTGAAACCACGCCGTTGATTTGGAGTTCTGGAGGGAAGCGCTTCGTCGCTTCCCCATTTTCTGGAAGTCAGGGCACTGACGAAGCAGTGCCCTCCGCGGATCGAAAGGGTGCCTCATCTCCGCGTCCCTCGCCTTCGGCGACGACGGAGAGGGTGACTGAAGACCGGGAGAGGAGGGATGCATCCCCCTTCCACGCCTTCCTCCATTTCACTGAATGGCTGTACGGCCGAACCGGCCGCACGGACAGCATCGCGCTGACGCGGCTGATGGCTTTGCTTTTTGAGTTTCTTACGGGCGAACTCCGGCTTGATACGAAGCAAGTCGCTGAAACTTTGTGGCGCGATTACCGGCGCGGCGGGCGCCGCGACAAACCGATGTTCCTGAGAGATTTTCTGCCGGTGGAGGATATGACTATTTCATGGCACAAGACGAAGGCGGCTTTACCCAAACGCCAGGCCCGGCATCTGGTGTAAATCCGAGTCTCTCGAAAAGGCTGTTAACAACTTTCTCCCTTTTTTCCTTTATACCACGCGGACATTTGTTAGAGATAGCTTTTAGAACTCATGATGTTTCCGAGAGACAGAAGTCAGGTCATAAACGCGGTTACTGCCATCGTGGTGGGGCTTATCCTTTGCGGAGTTCTATTCCTGACGGTTTTCCTGTTTCTATCGCCAACCCTGCGATAATCCAGTAATTTTCCAATCCGATCGTGCTGGCGCCGAATAACAACTTGCCGGCGACTCACCCTAAGCCATTGAATTCCAATAACATCAATTTAGCTTGCCACGGGCTAGAGCATCGGTTAAAATTTATCCGTCGATTAAATAACTTGTCTCTTACGGTCATGGAAAATCCTCAAGTGAACTTGGTTCAGTGATGATTTGAAACCCGGCAGTCGGGAACGGTCCGCGAAAGGCAGCTAGATTGAACAGTAAATCATCAAATGAGTACGAAATTGTTTGTAGGAAATCTTTCCTTCAACACGACCGAAAATGACCTGCAGGAGGCGTTCGCCGCCCACGGCACGGTCGTCGAAACCAACCTGATGATGGACCGGATGAGCGGCCGCTCCCGCGGCTTTGCCTTTGTCACCATGTCCACGCCCGAGGAAGCGCAGAAGGCGATTGCGGCCATGAACGGCGCAACGCTCGGCGACCGGGCTCTCACGGTGAACATCGCGCGCCCGAAAGAGGAGCGTCCCCGGGGTGACCGCGGCCCGCGCCGTGAATTTCGCGGCGGTGGCGGTGGCGGTGGTGGTCATCGGGAGCGTTATTAATCACAGATAGCAAGCTTGCGCGGGGCGACGTTCGAAATGAGCGTCGCCCCGTGTTGTTCTGTCCGCAGAATTAATTTTTCATGGAAGAACACATAGCAGTCGAAGGACGCATCATTTCCGTGCTGGCGGGCACGATGTTTCGCGTTGAGCTGGACAACAAGCATCAGGTGCTCGCAACCATTTCCGGCAAAATGCGAAAGCGGTTCGTCCGCCTGACGGTCGGCGACCGCGTAAAAATGGAAATGTCGCAATACGATTTGAACAAGGCGCGGATCGTCTGGCGGCTGGGCTAGCCCCCGGTTACGGCGGTCATCTGACTTCTTCCGCCCACTTCCTTTCCGCTTCCTCATTTGAACACTGGTGCCGCGCGCGCAGGACAGCCAGACCCACCACCGGCGGATAGGCCTGATCCGATTTCATGCGCGGCTCAACGTGTTCGAGGACTTCGAACAGCCGGCGATTCGCCACTTGATAAGTCAGGCCGCCGAGCTGGACGATGTATCGTGTCGCCCGGTCAATGAGCTTGAGGTTCGATGGCACAACCCAAATCATGGTATTGCCCATCACCCGTCCCAGGCGGACCATGGTACAGGTGGACAGCGCATTCATCACCAGCTTTGCCGCAACACGTGTCAGGCCATCCAGCAGAAAATCTGTTTCAGGAACCGGCACGGAAATCATAATGTCTCCGGCGGGCGCTGCTTTGTCAGTGCCCTCGTCCTCCCGGGAAGTTTGGGAAGTGACAAAGCGCCTTCCGCCCGGGTTTTTAAAATTAATCAAACCCGTTCGCGCGCCTGCCGTTCGCGCGATTTCAAGCTCAACGCGAAAAAATTCGTGGGCCGTTGGCCTTTTTTCCCCGGTTTCCGAGCCGATGGCAATGGCACAATCACCTTTGGTCAGCGGGCGGTATTTGAGCCCATCCCGGCCGATTTTAAACCGCATCAATTCCGGCTGACGGATCTTCCGGATGGTCTCAAATGCCCGCGCGGATTGGTCATCGCCGACGAGTTTTTGCACGTCGGTTTCACTCCATTCAATGCCGCGAGGTTCACGTTTCAAGATGTGCCGCCAGGCATCCGGCGTTTCCAGTGGTGGTAAAAACAAAAACGCCCAGGACTCCGCCGCCGTGCTGTCATCGGCTTTGCGAAATGGCGGCGTACAATACGTCGGTGAGCGCTCGGTCGTGTCCGTAAGCACATCCAGGCCGAGCTGGTCAGCAAAGTAATTATTCCTGTGCCCACCCCGGTAAACCGATTCCTCCAACTCGACCAGTTTCGCCAATGGCACAAGCAATTCCGGCGACTGCAGGTTCGCGTGCAATTCTTCCAGCCCGGCCAGGAACTGCCCGGGAACATCGCCGGGGTCATTGCTGTGCGATGACCGGACGGCGCCGCGCGCTGTCCCTGCCAACTCCTGCACCACCATTTCCAAAACCGTGAGCATGACACAAAGCTGGATGGAAGTGGCTTGCATCCGCGTGGAACCAGTGATGGCCATCGGACCGGTAGTCAGGTTGATCTTTTCCACCCGCGTGTCCTCAATGACTTCGCGACTGCGTTCGACATGCCGGCAAAGGATGTCGTCGCGATTGTTATAAACAAAATAAACCTTTGCGCCCGCCGCCACGCCTTCCCGCGCCGTGCCGATGACGAATGGCGTCTCACCGCCTTCGGTTATGGCAAAAACGACGTCGCCCGCCCGCACGCCCAGGTCGCGAAGCTGTTTGCGCCCAAACGCCGCAAAATCCTCGAAGCCTTCGACGGATTTAATAAGAGCGCAGTCACCGCCGGCCATGACACTGAAGGTGCGGTCCTCAAAATTTTTCACGCCGGACTTTGTGGCAGTGGACGCAAGTCCGCCTTTTCCCGGATTCGAGCAAGTCGGAGCCGGCCCGCGTTGCCGGTCGCGTTTCCAAAAATCCCGCCAGAGGGAGTCGAGCAAAATGCTCAGCCGCCCGGTCGCACCGCAGCCGGTGAAGAAAATCCGTCCGGCGTTTGCAAGCGAATGCACGATCGCCTCCTTGATTTCCTCCGCCCTGCCCGATTGGACAAATTCACGAAACCGGCGGACCACGTCGCCATCCACCGCAAAGAGCAGCTTAAGCCCGGCGACGATGTCCTGCCGGGCGATTTCACTCAAATTGGCTGTAATCGGATGGGACGATTCGGTGACCAGTGCGCCCAGGTTGAACTGGCGGCTGACTTTGAGAAATGCTTCCGACCGTTTGGCGGCGCTCACGAGGTTGAGTTAATGAAATTGTCAACGGACTGTCACGACGATAGCTTGTGGGCGATTACTATGATGCCCGCCCAGCAGATGGCCACGTTGAATGCGGCGAATTGTGAAGTCGCTTTCGATAATCTGACACGGCAGCTCTATGCGACCGATGCGTCGCCTTACCAGGTTGTGCCGCTGGCGGTGGCTTTTCCGAAAAACGCAACGCAAGCCAGTTCCATCATCCAGGCTGCGGCGCAAGCCGGTGTCTCGGTGGTTCCGCGAGGTGCCGGCACCGGACTGGCGGGCGGGGCAGTTGGCGACGGCCTGGTGATTGATTTCGCGCGGTACAACCGGCTCATCAGCAAGTTCAACCCGGAAAACCGCAGCATCCGCGTCGGCGCGGGCGTCGTGCTGGATCAACTGAACGATTTTCTGCGGCCGCAGGGCTTTTGTTTCGGCCCGGATGTGGCGACGAGTTCGCGCGCGACGCTGGGCGGCATGATTGCCAATGATTCGTCGGGCGCACACGCGCCGTTTTATGGGACGACGGGGATGCATGTCAATGAATTGAGAATCGTTATGGCCGACGGGGAGGTCCTGAAGCTCGGTCCCGGAAGCGAGAATCTGCCCCGGCAGCGGAATTTGATCGAAGACCTGCTGTCGCTGAATGCGCTGCAAATCACGGAGCGTTTCCCGCCGGGTCTGCTGAAACGGTGGCCGGGCTATGCGCTGGCGCGTGCCGCGAACGAGCCCGGCAATCTGGTCCATGTCCTTTCCGGCAGCGAAGGCACGCTCGCGGCGATCGTTTCCGCCGATTTGAGAATTGTTCCCCTGCCCCCCGAGCGCGGCGCCGGCCTGATCTTTTTTGCTTCTGTGGCCGAGGCGATGCAGGCCACTACGGAGCTGCTGGATTTGATGCCGGCGGCCATAGAGCATGTTGACAGCCTGTTGTTCGAGCAAACCCGCGGCCAGCGCGACTTTCAGGCGGTGCGCGATCTGCTGGAGCTCGACGCGAAACCCTGCGAGGCAATGTTGATTGTCGAGTTTTTCGAGAATGCCGGCGATCGGCTCGCGCAGTTACAGAAACGCCGGTTAGGTTTGCGCAAATTGATTTTGCGGACCCAGGCCGAAGCCAACCTGGTGTGGGCCATGCGCAGGGCTGGACTTTCATTGTTGACCGGGTGCAAAGGTGCCGCCAAACCCGCCTGTTTCGTTGAAGACACAGCGGTGCGCCCGCGGGATTTGCCTGCCTACTTTGCCGGTTTGCAGAGGTTGATGGCGCGGGTGGGCGTACAGGCGTCCTATTACGGGCACGCCGCGGCAGGACTGTTGCATGTGCGACCGGTGCTGGATTTGCACAGCGCGGACGATTTGAAGAAATACCGGCAGATTGCCGATGAAGTGGCGGCGTTGATATTGCAGTTCAAAGGCACGCTGGCCGGTGAGCACGGCGTCGGCATCGCCCGTACGGAATACCTTAAGGGCCAGGTCGGCGAGGAGCTTTACCAGCTCATGCGCGAAATCAAACAGTCTTTCGACCCGGACAATTTGTTCAATCCGGGCAAAATCATTTCCGACGGTCGCTACAAAATTGACGGCCATTTGCGTATGGGCGCAGGGTATTCGTTAAAACTGCCGTTCGAACCGATGCTCGCGTTTGCGGCCAAGGACGGTTCGTTTACCGCCAATCTGGAACAGTGCAACGGCTGCGGCGGTTGCTTGAAGCAAACACCGACCATGTGCCCTACTTTCATCGCCACCGGCACGGAAATCATGTCCACCCGTGGACGGGCGAATGCGATTCGCGCGGCGCTGGAATTGCGCGAGATCAAAGGTGACCCGTTGCGCTCACAGGAAATGGAGGCGGCCCTGAGCAACTGTCTGTCGTGCAAAGCATGCACCGCGGAATGCCCCTCCAACGTGAACCTGGCGCTGTTGAAAACGGAACTGCTCAACGCGCGGATCCGCCGCGACGGTTTGAAACTGCGCGAACGGCTGTTCAGTTCAGTGGACCAGTTGGGTCGCTGGGGCTGCAAAATGCCGCGCCTGGCCAATGCGCTGATGGAATTCTTCCCGGTGCGATTGCTGCGAAACCGCATTTGGGGCATCACCACCCGGCGCCCGATGCCGCGTTTTGCGCCGGTACGATTCGACCATTGGTTTGCCAAACATCAACCGGCCGCGCCCGCGACCCGGGGCCGGGTCATCCTGTGGGACGACACGTTCATGCGATATTACGAGCCACATATCGGCCTGGCCGCCGTGGCGGTGCTCGAGGCGGCGGGTTTTGAAGTCACGGTGCCGGCGCAGCGCCAATGTTGCGGGCGGCCCGCCTTCAGCCAGGGCAACCTCGACGAAGTCGCCCGGTTGGCCCGGCACAATCTCGCGTTGTTGAACGCCGATGCCGGCGGCACGCCGATTATTTTTCTCGAACCATCGTGTTTTTCGATGTTCGCGGAGGATTACCGGGAGTTGAACCTGCCGGACGTGGAAAATGTCGCACGCCGCTGTTTCCTGTTTGAGGATTTCATTGAAAATTTTCTGAGCTGGGAACCCGGCGGACTCACGTTCAACAATCGGGCCGGGCGATTGATAATTCATCCGCATTGCCATGCCCGGGCGCTGTCCAATCCCAACCTCATGCGACAACTGGCCGAGCGGTTGCCGGAAAAGACGGTGACTTTGCTGGACTCGGGTTGCTGCGGCATGGCGGGCGCCTTCGGCATGCTGGAATCAAAATACGAACTTTCGGTAAAGGTCGCGGAACCGCTGATTCAAAAGGTCATGAACCAGCCTTTTGGAACCACTGTCGTCGCCTCCGGCGCCAGCTGCCGCCAGCAAATCCAACATCTGGCAACCGTCCGGTTGCGGCACATGGCCGAAGTGCTGGCCGAATCTCTCGCTTGATTCAATTGTAGGAGCCGGGGTAACGGGGCTCTATCTGGAAAATCCGGGATTCGCACTCTGCAGTTGATCAGAGCCTCCGCACGTCGGCTGCTACAAATCGAACGGCTGTCAGCCGTAAATATCAGCCAAAGCGCCGGGTAATTCCGGGAACTGAAACTCGAAGCCGATTTCGAGAAAACGCCTGGGTGTGCACCGCCGCCCTGTCAGCGCCAGTGACGGTTCGGTCTGCAGCCATCGCGAACCGAGCCGCACCGCCCAGATCGGGGCCGGCGGGCACCAGGGCCGGTGCATGGCCCGACGCAGTTCGCGCATGAATTCCGCGTTTGTGACGGGATTAGGGCTGGTGGCATTGAATACACCGACGACATTGTCCCGTTCGATGGCGTCCAGCCACATCTGGTTCATGTCCGCCAGGTGAATCCAACTGACGTATTGCCGGCCGCTCCCGGCCGCGCCGCCCAGGAACCACCTGGTCAATTTGCCCAGCACCGAAAGCGCGCCGCCATTGCGGGCCAGTACCAGGCCAATCCGCAACAGCACCCGGCGCGTGTTGGCCAGGGGAACGATTTTGAACGTACTCTCCCAAAGCCGGCAGGTTTCCACGGCTTCACCCTGGCCGGATGGAGTGTTCTCCTCACACCATTGATCCTCCAAATCACCATAAAACGCGAGCGACCCGGCCTGCACCCACACGCCCGGCGGATGCGCCACGTTGTGGAGCGCCGCCGCGACGGTATTCACGGAGTTGATGCGCGATTCGTTGATCTCGCGAACATTCTCGGGCGTATGCCGGCAATTCACGCTGCGACCGGTCAGATTGACAATGGCATGAGCGCCATCCACGGATTCCACCCAGTCGCCAAGTGACTTTCCGTTCCACGCCACTTCCACCACCCCGTCCTTGCGTTCATGAGGCGTACGGGTCAGCACCACCACTTCGTAATTCTTTTTGAGCAATTTTCTGGCGAGCGACCGGCCCAGAAAGCCGTTGCCACCGGCAAGCACGATACGCCTTTTACTCATGACTGGTCCTTTCCAACTTCAATTTCGGTGTGGTTTGGCTCGTCAACGGGTTGACCTCAAACCGGGTCCGCTCCATTTCTTCCAGCCATTTCCGGGCCAACTGGCAGGTCACTTCCACGCTTAAATGTTCATGGATGGGCGGATATTTATCGAGATTGGCCAGGGCAAGCTTGAACAACGCGGCGGCGGGTTGTGGGTGGTTTCTCTGCAAGTGGACAAACGCGCCGGCCAACTGGATCAGCCCTTTGAAAAATGCCCCGTTCGGGCCATGCCGGTCCCCGATCCAGAGATGTTCCAACACTTCATGGGCCTCGTAAAAAAGCTGATGGTTGAAACAATGGAAATAGCCGAGATAATGCGGGTCCAGTTTCTGACCGTGATGCTGGGCAGTCATTCCGGCAATGCGTTTGCTCTTGCGGCTCACGGAGGCAAGGTAAAGTCCAAAGTCTGAAGTCTAAAGTCCAAAGTCGTCCAGATTTAACGCTCGCCCTCATCCTGACCTTCTCCCCCGGGAGAAGGAACAGCTACAGTCCGCCTTTGGTTTTATGGATGACCACCTGGCAAATCCAGTCGCTGGCTTTTTCAGAAGGGCGGCGAACGATCCTCCCTCTCCTGGAGGAGAGGGCCAAATTCCCTCGCCCGCGGGAGCGGGAGAGGGTGGCCCAAGGCCGGGTGAGGGTTGTTGGGTTAGAGCAAATCCTGCGGATGAGGACGGTTGTTGAACCAATTCCCAAGCGCGGGCACGGGTGGAATTCGCAGCTGCGGGACAACCATCATGACCCGGCTATTGTGCGACGAGCCGGAAGAAGCTGCTGTTGTTGGACGGCGAAAGAACCACCTCGTTATTCAAATTGCTTAGATTGCGCGAAGGGGTGTTTGTTAGTGGCACCCGATTCTCCCCGGTTACATCGGAATTCTGCCATAAGACGAATTTGGAAAACGATTGTGCCTGACGAAGGAGCAGCACGCTTCCCGTTGACAACTCCCCTGTCCTGCGACACTCTGCGCGCATGGCAAGACCTGCTTTGGGACGCGGCCTCGGCGCGTTGTTGGGCGGCAGCCCGGTTTTGACCCAGCCTGCCCCGACGCCAGGTGTTCAGTCCCCTGCTCCAACCCCGGTTCCGATGGCCACGCCCGACACGCGCGAGCGCGTTCAGCGCGTGGCACTCGACCGCCTCCGCCCGTGTCCGCTTCAGCCGCGCAAGAATTTTTCCGAAGAATCGCTGCGCGAACTGGCTGATTCCATCCGCGAGCAAGGCATCGTGCAGCCGCTGATCGTGCGCGACCGTGACGGTTATTTTGAATTGATTGCGGGTGAACGCCGCTGGCGCGCCGCGCAAATGCTGCAACTTCCGGAAGTACCCGTCATCGTCCGGCAGGCCGACGACCGCGCGGTGCTGGAACTGGCGCTCATCGAAAATCTTCAGCGTGAAAATCTGAACGCGATTGAAGAGGCGCATGGCTATGCCCAACTCGCCGAACAATTCCAGCTCACCCAGGAGGAGATCTCCGGCAAAGTCGGCAAAAGCCGGGCCGTGGTCGCCAATGCGCTGCGGTTACTGAAACTGCCGCCCCCCGTGCAGGATTTCATCCGCGATGGCCGGCTTTCCGTCGGCCATGCCAAGGTTATTCTGGGGCTGGCCAGCGAGCGGGACCAAAAACTGGTTGCGGAGCGCGTCATCAAAGAAGGCCTGAACGTCCGTCAAACCGAGGGGTTGCTGGCCCGGCTGCAAAAGCGCAGCTCCAGGCAAACAGCGCCTAAACCCGAGACAGTAGCCGCGCCTGCGGGTGACCCGCACGTGGCTGATTTGGAAGACCGCTTGCGCGAAGTGTTCGCCACCAGGGTGCAACTCCATTACGCGGAAGGCAAAGGCTCGGTGGAAATTTCCTTTTTCAGCGACAAGGAGCTTGAGCGGATTCTACAAATTCTTGGCGTCAACGCGGATTAAAAATTGCGCGCCGCGTGCGGTTTTCGCAAAATTTCAAGACGAATGAACACACCGGAACTGCGCGAACAGTGCGCCCAACGACTTCTCGCGGGCGCCGCCGCAGCCGGGCGCATGACGGCTTTCGTGGGTTTGGACGGCTTCGTGGATGAAATCCTTCATGTCGTGGACAAACGCGACGGCCCGGATTCATTTCAACGCCTGGCGACGATTTCCAAACTGGCCGAGCGCCTGGCGGCCGCTGCGGGCAGGAGCACCAACATCGAAATCGTCAACCGCGTCACCAAGCTTGGCGGTAACGGACCCATCATGGCCAACGCCCTGGCGAGCTTTGGCCTGAAGGTCACCTACCTCGGCAATCTGGGCTGGCCGAACTTGCACCCGGTCTTCGCCGATTTCGCCAAACGCGCCGAGGTGCATTCCATTGCCGAACCCGGCCACACGGACGCGCTGGAATTCGACGACGGCAAAATCATGATTGGCAAGATTCAGTCGCTCAATGACGTGAACTGGCCGAATATTCAATCGCGTTATGGCCGCGACCAATTTGTCGCCCGATTCGGCAGCGCCGATCTGGTGGGCTTCGTGAACTGGACGATGTTGACCCACATGGGGGAGATTTGGGAGGCCGTGCTCCGGGAAATTTGTCCTGTCCTGAACGGCAAACGGCGCGTGATGTTTTTCGACCTGGCCGACCCGGAAAAACGCAAACCGGACGACATCCGGCAGGCACTCAAGACCATTGTGGAATTTGAGAAATACTTTGATGTCATCCTGGGTCTGAACGAAAAAGAGGCGCACGAAATCGGCGAAGTGTTGGGATTGCAGACAGCCGGCAAATCCTCGGATGCGCTTTCCGCGCTGGCCTTGGAAATCAGCCGGCGGGTCCCGGTGAACACGCTGGTTGTTCATCCCGTGAGCTATGCGCTGGCGGCGAGTAATGGTGTCGTTTCCCTGGTCCAGGGGCCGTTCACCCCCAGGCCCGCGATCACCACCGGCGCGGGTGACCATTTTAATTCCGGTTTTTGTCTCGGCAAACTGCTGGGTTTGGACAATGCGCAATGCGTGCTGACCGGCGTCACCACCAGCGGCCATTACGTCCGCACCGCGCAAAGTCCCGCCATGCCGGACCTGGCGAAAATGCTCCGCGACTGGCCTGATGAGAGTGGCGCGTGACGAGTGGCGAGTGGCGGGAAACGAAAAGGAAAAGACAGGTGACAGTGGAGTTAGAAGTGATGAGTGACTTGTGGCGTGATTGAATAGCGATGTCAACTGAATGACCAGACAACCGTTTATGGAGCCGAATTCAACCAGGTCAAGCTCAGGAGTCGACCGACTCGAGTCTTTTGGCATCTACCAACTGGCGAGCCAACTCTTCGAAGACTTTTGGCGCGACGCCGAAATTATGGACAAAGATTTTCGCGGACGCGAATTGGCCCGGCAACAGGTGCGCAGTCTTGATTCCATTTGTGCCAATATTGAAGAAGGCTTTGGCCGCGGTTTTGGTAAAGAATTGCCGCAGCACTTGAAAATCGCGCGAGGCGAGGCGCGGGAAAGTCAAGGCCGGTTTAAACGCTGCCGCCATCTGCTCGACGGAGAAATCGTCAGCAGCCGGATTGCCACGCTTGACCATATCATCGGCGGGTTGACTAAAACCATCTCTACCATCGAAGGGAGACAAAAGAGTGCCGGGAACGCGCCGAACGTCACTTCTCGTCACCCGTCACCTGTCACCCGTCACTCGCCATGATTTTAGACATCGTCAAATACGGCCATCCCGTGCTCCGGCAAAAGGGCGCGCGCATTGAGGGCATCACCCGGGAAATTAAAAAGCTGGCCGAGGACATGCTGGAAACCATGCGCGCAAACAAAGGCGTCGGCCTGGCCGCCCAGCAAATCGGCCGGGCATTGCAGCTGACGGTCATTGACGTGCGTGACGTGAAGGACCGCCCGTCATGGCTCGAACTCGACGGCAAACCTGCTGACCTGAATGCCTTCATGCCGCTGGTTTTAATCAACCCCGAAATCACGCCGCTCGGCGAATTTGTTTCCGGCGGGGAAGGCTGCCTGAGTTTTCCGGAAATTTTCGGAGAGATTGCGCGACCCGAATCCGTTGACGTGAAGGCGCTCAACGAGAAAGGCAAGCCGGTGGAATTTCGCGGCGGCGGGCTGCTCGCGCGCGTGGTCCAACACGAGGTGGATCACCTTAACGGAATTCTGTTCATCGACCGCATGGACAAGGCGACCAAGGAAGAGTTGCGTCCACAACTGGACGCCCTCCAAGCCGACACCAAGGCGGCGTTGCAAAAGAAATAATTCCGGCACAATGCTCTACTGGCGGCCTTGCATTGGGAGGCAGTTCATGACAATGATAAACGCGAGTTGCTTTCCAGTTTATGAGCCGAGAAACAAAAAACGATCGGAAGATTGCCCGAAGTATTGCTTTTATTTCACAGCACCTCAATGAGCCGATAAAAGTGACCCAACTGGCTGAAATGGCCGATCTTTCCCCCTCGTACTTTTGGGCGTTATTCAAGCAAAAGACCGGCTACGCTCCGGTTGATTTTCTAATGCGTCTGCGAATGCATCAAGCCTGCCACTTGCTCAAGTGCACCAATATGCCGGTAAATAAGGTCGCCGCGACCCTGGGATACAAAGATTCACTCTATTTTTCACGAGTGTTCAAATCCATTCTCGGCGCGGCCCCAACACTATATCGGGTGGCTGGATCAGAGACCGTGCCCTTGCCTCCCCCAATGGTTCCGGTACATGCCGAATAACGGGTGGTCTCCAGGTAAGAGCCGTCAATTACCGGGGCTATTTGGTTTCCGGACTTGCTTTCCGGGGATGAACCACGGGTATGGTCAGGATAAAAGTGGAGCCTTCACCCGGTTTGCTTTTGGCGGTGATATCCCCGCCATGGTACAAAGCAATCTTTCGAACAATGGCCAGCCCCATTCCGGTCCCTTCATATTCGTCACGGGTGTGCAACCGCTGGAAGGCGTTGAATATGCGATCCACGTATTTCTCATCAAAACCAATGCCATTATCGCACACTGTTAACCGGCAAAGTTGCCTTCCGGGCAGGTCGGGATCAGGAATGATCTGCGCCTCGACTTTCACCACGGGTGCCAATTCGGGACGACGGAATTTAAGCGCATTGCCGATAAGGTTCTGCAACAACTGCCGCATCTGCAGCGGTTCCGCGTCAATCACCGGTAGCGCGCCCACCTCAACCTGTCCTTTGACCATTTCGATGCGGCCTTCCAAATCTTCCAATACGCCGGCGGCCGTTTCCGCCAGATTGACCGATGTGAAGGGCTGGGCCTTGGTCGTAACTCGTGAGAAGGCGAGCAGGTCGTTGATCAGAACCTGCATGCGGCCGGCGGCCTTTTGCATCCGGTTAAGACAGTCCGCCGACTCGGCGGTCAGATTGGGATTTTGTTCCTTGAGGCGTTCGCCAAAGACAGTGATCTTTCGCAATGGTTCCTGCAAGTCGTGCGATGCCACATAAGCAAAATCCGCCAATTCGCGGTTACTCCGTTCAAGCTGGGCCGCCAGTTGGCGCAACTTCTCCTCACTTTTGTGCAGCGCTTCCTGCGCTGTCTTCATCTCATGAATGTCACGGGTAACCCCCACCGTACCCAAAATGCCGCCCCGCCGATCGCGCCACAGGACTTTGCTGCTGATCGACCAGCGTTTGGGGCTGTTGGGGTCACGGGGGTTATTCTTGTACTGTTCCTGATTGATCACCGGTTCGCCGGTTTCAATGGTTCGCTGCTCATCAAGATAAAACTGCGCGGCCAGTTCCTGGGGGAAGAAATCGAAATCGGTTTTGCCTTTCATTTCCTCGGGTGAATCCAACCCGAAGGCTTTCGCGTGCGTGGGATTGTTCAATACGAATCGTCCCTGCTTGTCCTTGGCGTAAATTTTGTCCGGCAAATTATCAATGACCGTGCGCAGCAAATCCCGCTCCTGCGCCAGTTCCGCAATTTCCTGCGCCAGCGTTGCGTTTTCCCGCGCCAGTTGTGCGTTGAGCTCGACCTTTTTTGAGCCTGCCAATCCCTCTGCCGAATACCCTTTGGGCACGGAAGGGACCGCCCCGACCAGTGGCACCTGGATGTCGTTATCGGCTGTATTCATAGGTGAAACGTGAAGCGTCCAACGGTTGAAAGCAGAATTAGCGCCACCTTGTATTCGCTAATATATTATTAATCTTGCGACTTGCTAATCATTAGCCAGATTGTCATTCTGCTTTTTAACTCTGACGATGTCTTATAGCAGGACACCGCGAGCGCGCAACGCTATTTCTGATTATTCGTTGCCTGGTCGGTAGCCAGCACGGGCGCCTGGGGAAGCGGAGCCAGGGTCATTGGGGGGAGGCACAGGCGTACCCTGGTTGCCCTGACCGCTGCTAATTTGCCGGCGCGATGCCATGAACCGACTTGAACAGGCGGGAAAAATAAAATGAATCCGTATACCCCAACGCCGCGGCAATTGCTTTTACCGTCAGGTTGGTGGAATTCAGCGCATGGCCTGACGTTGCTCCCGCCTTTGTTTGGGAACCGGGAGTCTGTCAGTAAACCTTCCGCAGGTTTGAGGGGAGGATGTTCAGTTCGGAGCGGTACTTGGCGACGGTGCGGCGCGCGATGGTGATGCCCTTATCGCCGAGCATTTTCACGACTTCCTGGTCCGACAATGGTTTGGTCGGTTCCTCATTTTTGAAAATTTCGGCAATCATGTCCTTCACGCTGGTATTGGACACGCCGTCGCCGGTGGCAGTCTGCAAGCCGGCAGTGAAGAAAAATTTCATTTCAAACACGCCCTGGGGTGTCTGCATGTATTTGGCGGAAACGGCGCGGCTCACGGTGGTTTCATGAACCCCGACGACCTCGGCCACCTGCGCCATCGTCATCGGCCGCAAATAAGCCACTCCCTTTTCCATAAAATCGCGCTGGCGTTTCACGATTTCCTTGGCGATGTTCAGGATGGTCTGCTGGCGTTGGTGCAGGCTCTTGATGAGAAATTTTCCGGCGCGGATTTTTTCACGAATGTAATTCTTCACCTCGGCGGAATTTTCACCCTGCGACATCAGGTCTTTGTAAATATTGCTGATGCGCAGATGGGGAATATGTTCGTCATTGGTGGTCACAGCAAAATCGCTGCCCACCTTCTGCACGAACACCTCGGGCAGGACGTAATGGTCGGTGTCCGGCAAAAAGGCCCGTCCCGGACGCGGCTCCAGGCGGCCAATGCGACCAAGGGCGTCCTGAACCTCCTCCACCGTGTAGCCGGTGCCGCGGGCGATTTCCGGAATGCGCCGTTTGCCAAGCGCGTCCATGAAATCGCGCACAATACGGTATTCCAGCGAATCCTGCCGGCCGGCGCGTAGCAGTTGGAGCACGAGGCATTCGCGCAAGTCGAGCGCGCCTACCCCCGGCGGATCGAAGGTCTGAATCACGTTCAACACCTCTGAAATTTTCTGTTCCGGCAGGTTGGCGCTCACAGCCATTTCCGGCACCGTGGACTTGAGGTAGCCATAATCGTCAATATTGCCGATAATCAACTCCGCAATGTGCCGTTGTTCCTCGCTCAAATCCGTTTCACGCACCTGATCCATGAGAACCTGTGCCAGCGTAGTACCCGCGGCCAGTGAATCGAACATGAACTGGCGCTTTTCCTCATCTTCGGTGGACTGGCGGATGGGAATATTGGCCTGCGCAAAATGATCACGCCACTCCTGGTCGAGTTGCACCAGCCGGTCAAATTCCGCTTGAAAATCGTCGGGAGGGGTGTCGTTGGTCTCGCCGTTCCTCAACAGGGTCGTGTCATTGAGCACCGTCGTATCACCGGTGCTATCCGACGACGGTTCTGAGTGTTCGGCCGGCGCATCGGTTTCCTCCCCGTCGGCGGCCGCTCGGTCGTTCAGCTCGGATTCGGGCGATGACACCTCTTCCAGCACGGGATTCTGCTGCAATTCCTGCTCAACCAGCGCCTTTAATTCCAGCGTCGGCGCTTGCAGTAATGCCAGCGACTGCTGTAATTGCGGCGCCAGCACCAGGGATTGAGTGAGGCGAGCTGATAGTTGTAAACTTTGCACCATCGGCAGTTTTATTTTAACTCAGTTCCATTAAAGTACAAGCAAAAATGGCACAACATTCGCTGCATCGCGTAAATGTACGGAAAAACTGGATTTTGTCGCCCTTTAAATCCATCTTTCCCGTATGAAACTGATTCTGTCGACGCATAATGTCACCCTGACCAAGGCCCTCGAAGAACATGTGCTCGGCCGGCTGCAAAAACTCGACCATTTTGACCGACGCGCCGTGGATGCCCGCGTCACTCTGGAACACGACCACACGCGGGCGCCTGAGAAACAATTCAGTTGTTCCATGCGCCTGAGTGTGCGCGGCCCGGATTTGTTCGCCGAAGACCGCGAAAGTGACCTTTATGCTGCCATTGACCAGGTAACGAAAAAAATCGAACAGCAAATTCGCAAGCGCCACAACAAGCGGACCGCGAAAAAGCGCAACCTGGCGGCTCGCACCAAATCACGCCGTCAGGAATCCAATCTTTGATGATTCTTCGTGCCCGAACGGTTTTACCCATCTGCCGGCCACCCATCGAAAACGGCGCGGTGCACATTGCCGGCAATCGCATTCATGCGGTTGGTTCGTGGGCCGATCTGAAATCGGAAGCCGGAGAGGGAATTCATGATTTAGGCGAAGTGGTTCTACTTCCCGGCCTCGTAAATGCCCATTGCCACCTCGACTACACCGACATGGCCGGCACATTGCCCCCGCCCAAAACCTTTACCGACTGGATTCCACTCATCACCGCCGCCAAAACCGGCTGGAACTACTCCGACTACGCGCATTCCTGGTTGCGCGGCGCGCACATGCTGTTGCGTAACGGAACCACGACCGTTGCCGACATCGAAGCCATGCCCGACCTCCTGCCCGAAGTGTGGGATGCCACGCCGTTGCGGGTTTTTTCCTTTCTCGAAATGACTGGTATTCGCGCGCGGCGGGCACCGAAGGAAATCCTGCGCGAAGCGCTGGAGAAAATTGATTCGCTCTCCCACGCGCGCTCTTCCGCTTTGCTTTCACCACACGCGCCCTACTCGACGCTGCCGGAACTGTTGCAGGCCAGCGCCCGGGTTGCCCGCCAACGCCGCTGGCCACTGTGCACCCATGTGGCCGAATCCGAGCAGGAATTTGAAATGTTCGCCCGCGCCGGCGGAGCGATGTATGACTGGCTGAATCGGAATTTTCGCGACATGAGCGATTGCGGACTGGGTTCGCCCGTGGAACATCTCGCTCGCAGCAGGATGCTCGGGAAAAATTTAATCGCCGTCCACGCGAACGTGCTGGCGCATGGCGACGCTGCCCTGCTTGGCAAACACCGGGTGAACGTTGTTCATTGCCCCCGCAGCCATGCTTATTTTCGTCACCCGCCCTTCGCCCGCGAACGGCTGGCCAATGCCGGCGCCAACCTTTGCCTCGGCACGGACAGTCTCGCCACGGTTCGCGTCAGCGGCAGGCGAAAACCCGAATTGAATATGTTTGAAGAAATGCGCGCGCTGGTTGACGTCGACCGGGCGGTTTCTGCGGCGGAAGCTCTCCGGATGTCGACTGTCAACGGGGCGCGGGCGTTGGGCCGGCGCGGAAAAGTCGGCGAACTCCGCCGGGAAGCCCTCGCTGATTTGATTGCGATTCGCAACTCCGGCAAATCCGCGGATGTTTATGAAACCGTGCTTGCCCATGACGGCCCGGTCCAGGTGAGTATGATTGACGGGCGCTGGGTGATTCCCCCGCAGTAATTTGGGGCTGATGGTGATTGGAGGTTCCGCTGCCAATCGCCACCTTGCCCGCTTTTTGCTCGTAAACCGTAAATCGTAAATCGTAAATTTCCGGCGTGCTTTCTTTCGATGCAGAATTGCGACACCGCCTCGATGCCATCCGCGGCCAGGGTTTGCTTCGCGAACTCCGCCCGGTAGACTCACCGCAAGGCACGCGCATCCAGGTCGGCCGGCAAACCCTGCTGAATTTTTCATCGAATGATTATCTCGGGCTCGCCAATGACCCATTGCCCAGGGAAGCCGCCATCCGGGCGGTGGACAAATTTGGCGCCGGCTCCGGCGCCTCGCGCCTGATTTGCGGTTCACTGGCACCGCATCAGGAACTGGAAGAAACCCTCGCCCGGTTCAAGGGCACCGAAGCGGCGTTGAGTTTTTCATCCGGCTACGCCACGGCCATGGGAACCATCTGCGCCCTGCTCGGCAAGAATGACATCATCATTCTGGATAAACTGGTTCACGCCTGCATGGTGGATGCCGCCCGGCTCAGCGGCGCAAAAATCCGCGTCTTTGCCCATAATGATCCCGATGACCTCGAAGACAAATTAAAATGGGCCGATACCGCCCAAAACGGCGGGCAGATACTTGTCGCGACAGAAAGCATTTTCTCGATGGATGGCGACGCCGCGCCGTTGCGCGAAATCGCCGCGCTCAAAGAGAAATACGGCGCGTGGCTCATGGTGGACGAGGCTCACGCGACCGGGCTCTACGGAAAGCATCGCCGCGGGCTCGCGGAAGAGCTTGGGTTGAACGACAAGATCGAGATTCAAATGGGTACGCTCGGCAAGGCGCTCGGCGCGAGTGGCGGTTACATCAGCGGCTCGCGCACGCTGATTGATTTTCTCGTCAACCGCGCCCGGAGTTTTATTTTTTCCACCGCACCCGTCCCCGCCGCCGCCGCCGCCGCCCAAGCGGCGATTTTGCTTGTTCAATCTGCCGAAGGCAGGGTGCGGCAGGAATTGCTGTGGTCACGCGTCGGCGAATTTCAATCGCAAATCGCAAATCGTAAATCACAAATCCCCGGCGCCATTATTCCCATGATCATTGGTGACGAAAACCAGGCCGTGCAGGCCGCCGCAAAATTGCGCGAGCAAAACATTTTTGTTCCGGCGATCCGTTATCCGACCGTCGCGCGCGGGAAAGCGCGCCTGCGGGTGACGCTCACAGCCTCGCATTCATCGGAAGACGTTTCCGAACTGATCCGCGCGCTCAAAACTTTCGGCCTCGGACTTTAGACTTTGGCGCAAATGAACAAACTCGCCCAACTGGACCGCCAATTCGTCTGGCACCCTTTCACGCAGATGCGCGACTGGTTGCAGCGCGAGCCGATTGTGATTGCGGAAGGCAGGGGCGCGATCTTGCGCGATATTCACGGCCGGGAATATCTCGACGCCAACGCCTCGATCTGGACGAATTTGCACGGGCACAATCATCCGCAAATCAACGCGGCCATCCGGCGGCAGCTTGCAAAAATTGCGCACAGCTCCGCGCTCGGATTGGCCAATGAACCGGCCTCGTTACTCGCGGCAAAACTGGTCAAGACGGCTAATCCGCACTCCGCACTCCGCGTTCCGCGATTGAACAAGGTTTTCTTCTCCGACGACGGCTCCACGGCCCTTGAGGTCGCCCTCAAACTCGCCTACGAATTCGCCCGGCGCGCCGGCCGGAACAAACAGCCAGCATTCCTTTCCCTGGAAGGCGCATACCACGGCGATACCGTGGGTGCGGTCGCACTCGGCCACATCGATTTGTTTCACCGAAGTTACTCCGGGCTGTTGTTCAAAACGGACAAGGTCATGTCGCCGTACTGTTATCGGTGTCCGTTCAACCGGGCGAAGCCTGAACGCGCCGACGCGCGCGAATATCGCAAGTGCCACTGGGAATGCATCGGCAAGGTCGAACAGAACTTTTCCGCGCAAAGGAAGAAAGGAAATTCCTACGCGGCTTTTGTATTTGAGCCGTTGATTCAAGGCGCGGCGGGCATGATCCCGCAACCGCCGGGCTGGTTGAAACGCGCCACGGACATTGCGCGCGGCCATGGCACATTGCTGATTGCCGACGAGGTGATGACCGGCTTTGGGCGCACGGGCGGCCCCAACTCCGGACTCCGGACTCCGGACTCCGAACCTGTATTTGCCTCACATCAGGAAGGTCTGCAGCCGGACTTTTTATGCCTGGCCAAGGGCCTGACCGGCGGTTACCTGCCGATGGCCGCCACGCTGACAACACAGGACATTTTCAACGCTTTCCTCGGCCGATACGACGAGTTCAAAACCTTTTTTCATGGGCACAGTTATACCGCCAACCAACTGGGGGCCTCCGCGGCGCTGGCGAGCCTCGAAATCCTCCAAAGCCCGGAATCCATCCGCGCGCGACAGGGGTTGGAAAGAAACCTGCAGGAAGAGCTGCAAACGCTCTGGACCTTGCCGAACGTCGGCGACATCCGGCAAGTTGGTCTGATGGCCGGCATCGAGCTGGTAAAAAACTGGCGAACGCGTGAGCCGTTTGGATTGCGCGAACGCGCCGGCATCCGGGTATGTGAGGCCATGGCTCGACGCGGCGTGCTCACGCGTCCTATCGGCAGCGTGATTGTCCTGATGCCACCGTATTGCGCCACTCGCACCCAGGTCAGGCGCATGGTCGCGGCCCTGGGTGACAGTGTGCGAACAGCGTTCGGGCAGGACACGAGGTGACAGGCCTCACATTTCTTCAGATTCGCAAACCCGGCCAGAGACTCCTTACGTCGTCTTCTGCTTTTCAACGACCCGCTGATTTTGAATCAACCTGCCTGGACCGGACCCAGGGGCAAAACGGTTCGACGCGCCAGTTCGTTGAGCACCTGGGCCAATCCCGCATACATCGCAGACAGGCCGCAGACAATCCCCTCGTAGCCGGTGAAATGTTTGAAGCCCGTGCTGACGCCTGCACTGTTGAAATGTTCATAGGCCAGCAGGAAGAACAGCAACGTCAACGTGCCGAAGACCACCTGTAACGCGTGGTTCAGCCGGAGCGTGCCGACGAACATCACGGCCGTGAACAATCCCCAGATGGCGAGGTACGCGGCCCAGGCATTATCGTCGGGCGCGCCAATCGCACCGGTTTTGGGGAGCAGCACCAGTGCCACCAGCGTGAGCCAGAACATGCCGTAGGAGGTAAAGGCGGTGGTCCCGAAGGTGTTGTTCTTTTTCCATTCCATCGCGCCGGCGATAACCTGGGCGATGCCGCCGTAAAATATTCCCATCGCCAATACCATGCTGTTGAGCTCATAAAAACCGGCGTTGTGCAAATTGAGCAGCACGGTCGTCATCCCGAACGCGAGCAGTCCCAGGGGAGCCGGATTGGCGGTCGTATCCTTGATTTGAATCGTGTTTGACTCGGTCATATATGAGTTTTGGGTTAAGGTTTTTGCCGGTGGTCGCCAGATAACTACCCAGTCTCAACCATTCGGTCAAGCCTGTCTCCTACCCTGTCAAAAATGCCGTGGTTACAGCAAGAATTGTCCAGTCACCAAAATCAAAAGGCGTTGACTCAACGGGAATTCCGTTATCATGAAGTTTTGCTGTGAATAGTTGTACCAAGGCCCGGTCAGCCGGCTCGCCGGCGCTCGGCATGAAGAAACGCGACGCGCGACTGGACGCGTTGCGGGGTCTGTTTTTGATTATCATGGCCGGGGTGCATGTGCCGACGCCCTTGTCCCATGTGTTTCAGGATCCCCTGGGCTGCAACGGTGCAGCGGAGGGTTTTATCTTTCTCAGCGCCTGCCTGGCCGGTTGGGTTTATGGCAAGGTTTACCTGCAAGGGGACTGGACAGTAATGTCGCGTCGCATCTGGACACGCACCCGGTTGATTTACGTGGTTCACCTGGCGGTATTGGTGCCGGTCGTATTGATCATCTGGGTGTCGGCCAATCAAATGCCGCCGCTGGCTGTTCACTTTTCTGATTTCCTTGGACATCCCTTCGGCAGCCTGGCGCTGATGCCGCTGCTGCTGCACCAGCCGCCGCTGTTCGACATTCTGCCGCTTTACGTCATTTTCCTAGGCGTGACGCCATGGTTGTTGTCCTTCGCCCGCCGGCGTGGTTGGGGAATTCTACTGGCCGTCTCGGCGCTGGGCTGGCTGGCCGCTCAGTTCAAACTGGATGTCCGCTTTATCGGCGATCCAACGCATCTGTTGCCGCTGCGTTGGGGGTCCTTTGATCTCCTCGCCTGGCAATTCCTCTGGGTTTGTGGTGTGGCCATTGGAGAAACTTCTCTCCGGCGACAAATCGTTGGGCCTCGATATCGTCTGGCAGTGGCTGGAACGGCGACGGCAGTTGTTTTGTGCGCGCTGCTTTTGCGATGGGGCTTCTGGCCGCAGACGTGGATCAATCCCGACCTTTTCCTTTGGATGGACAAATGGACGCTCGGACCACTGCGCCTGCTCGACTTCGGGGCATGGACCGCCCTTCTGCTCGCCTGGAACCCCCACCCGCCCGCCCGTTTATTGGCTCCGGCCGCGCTGCTGGGGCGGCACTCCCTGGCGGTGTTTTCCTTTCACCTGCCGCTGGTCATCGCCGCAACCACCATTATTCAAATGTTCGTGCCGGCCAACGCGTGGCAGACGGTTATTGGGATTTTGGTGATTGCATTGCTTTTCCCGTGGGCGGGCGGCTGGGAATACCATAAACGCCGTCACGGCGAAATCGCAGCGGCAGCGGCAGCCAAAAACGTCAAATCTCCGTTTCCGACAACTCCAGCAACCGCGTGAACTGCTCGCGCGTCACCGGCATCACGGACAGCCGGGACTGTTTCACCAGCACCATCGCTTTTAAACTTTTGTCGGCTTTGATTTGCGAAAGCGTCACCGGCTTCACCAGGGGTTTGACCGGCACCAGGTCGACCGCTGCCCAGTCCTCCTCACCGGCGGTCGGGTCGGGATAGGCTTCCCTGGCAACCCGCGCCAGACCGATGACGGATTTGGCCTCGCCGCTGTGATAGAAGAAAAGAAGGTCACCGGCTTTCATGCCGCGGAGGTTCTTGCGGGCCGGAAAACTGCGGACCCCGGTCCAGGCCGTTTCCCCGTCCCGCCAAAAGTCAGACCACGAGTAATCTTCCGGTTCCTGTTTTACGAGCCAGTAGTTCATTTACGATTCGGCATTTACAATTTACGATGGCGGCGTGAGCTTGGCCGAAAACTTTGAAAAAATCCAGCAACAGATTCGGGCGGCGTGCGACCGCCGTGAACGCGGACCGGATTCGATCACTTTGCTGGCGGTGACCAAAAGCCAGCCGCCGGAGGTGGTCCGCGCCGCGGCGGAGTGTGGACAGATCCTTTTCGGCGAAAACAAGGTACAGGAGGCGAAGGCGAAAATCCCGTTGAGTCCGGGCCGGTTGCGCTGGCATTTCATTGGCCACCTCCAATCCAACAAATGCCGTGACGCGGTGGAATTGTTTGAAATGATTCAGAGCGTGGACAGCCTGTCGCTGGCACAGGAAATCAGCAGCCGCGCCGGGCAGGCGGCCAAAACCATGCCGATTTTGCTGGAGGTCAACGTGGCGGGCGAAGCGAGCAAGTTCGGCTATCCACCGGAAAAACTGCTGGCAGAACTGGAAACGATCAATCAACTGCCACGGATTGAGATTCACGGTTTGATGGCCGTCCCGCCCTGGTCGGACGATCCGGAAGGATCGCGGCCACATTTCCGACGCTTGTGCGAACTGAAAACTCAATGTGAGCAAAAGCTCGGTGCGCCCCTGCCCCATTTGAGCATGGGTATGAGCGGCGATTTTGAAGTGGCGATTGAAGAAGGCGCGACCCTGGTCCGGATCGGCTCGGCCTTGTTCGGCCCACGCCCCACAGCCGGATTACGCCCGTCAGCAGATTGAATATTTCAATTTCGAATTTTTGGTGCAATTCGCACCAGATGTCATATCTTTACCGTAATGACTATCGAGACGTACAAACGGGAGATCGCTGAAGCCGTCAGGGCTTATGAGCATTACATTGTGTGCATTGACAAAACGCCGGAGGATTTTGAGGCGTCACTCACCTCTCTGATGACCAAGGCGATCAAGGCCTACGAGAATCGCGGTGAAGGATTGCGCCATGGCATTGCGCTCGATAAGCAGGTGACCATCATTCTCAGCCAGAGCGACGAAGCCCGCCCGTTGTGCGGCATTTACTTCAACCTTCACTCGCCTTATCGGAAAACAGCACTGCCCAAAACCGTCAAGTCGTTCAGCGACAAACCCCACGATTAAAAGTTGGGGACGGGAACCTGGGCCTTATTGGTCGCGCACTTCATCACCCACCTGGGCGGTTCCGGTAATCAGGTCGGCCACAATGTCGCTGTCATGCTGGGGGCCGGTAATTTTGACCTCACCCGTCTTTAACCCGCTACGATACAAGAACAGGGTCTGATCCATGGCCGGCATCCGGCCGACGGGGAAGCTGAGCACAACGAAGCGGCCGGCGGAATTGTAGGAAGCGACTCTGGCCGTAAGTGAATTGTCAGGCGTCACAATGGGATTCAGCGGGGCGGACGGAGTAGCCGG
>JANWKE010000135.1 GCA_025451535.1 Verrucomicrobiia bacterium | reverse complement strand
TTCGGAGATCTCCAGGATCCAATTCTTTTACATCAATTCCATCTACTTTTATCGCTCCCTGCTGCACATCATAAAAGCGAAGCAGCAACTTGACGAGTGTGGATTTGCCGGCGCCGTTTTCACCAAGCAACGCGTGGATTTCCCCGGCTTTTAAGTTGAACGACACGCCTTTGAGCGCGCGCACCGCACCGAAAGATTTTGCGACGGAAGTAAGTTGAAGCAACTCACCGCTCATTCACTGCGTTTAGATAAAACGGTTTTCTCGTATCGCCGCATTTCGGAGAGCCAGGCATCGCCGACGGGCACGCCCTTTTGTGCGCAGTAATAATCCCACACCGCGCCGATGGGCAGAGTCTTCGCCTCTTCCTGCAACGCCAGCCGCGAGGTGAGATCGCCGGCTGCCTCGGAAGTTTTAATCGCCGGCGGCTCGAGTAGCGCGATCAACAGCGCGCGAATCATGTTCCGGGTGCCAATCGTCCAGGCGGCGACGCGATTGATGCTGGCGTCGAAATAATCGAGACCAATATGAACGCGGTCGGTGTAATTGTTGGCGACGATTTCACGGGCAATGGCCAGCAGATCGTCGTTCAAAGTCACGACGTGATCGCTGTCCCAGCGGACGCCGCGGCTGACGTGCAACAATATCTCAGGAATGAATTGCAACACGCTCGAAATTTTATCGGCGATGCCTTCCGTCGGGTGATAATGTCCGGCGTCGAGCGTGAGCAGCGTTTTGCGGCTGAGGGCGTAGCCCAGGTAGACTGCATGGGAGCCGACCACGTAGCTCTCACTGCCAATCCCAACGAGTTTGCCTTCCACCGAATCCAGGTTGAGTTTTGGCGACAGCTTCTTTTTGAAAACTGCGTCGAGCGACTCGGCCAGCCGCTCACGCGGGCCGCGTCGGTCAGCGGGTGTGTCCTTCATGCCATCGGGAATCCAGACGTTGGTGACGCAGGTTTTGCCGAGCGGCTTGCCGATGGTCGCGCCGATTTCGCGCGAAAGCTGGCAGTGTTCGATCCAAAATTTCCGAATGCCTTTATTGCGGCTCGCCAACGTGAAGCCATCCGCCGATTGCGGATGCGAGAAACAGGTGGGATTGAAATCGAGACCAAGGCCGTTCGACCTGGCCCAGGCGATCCAGTTCTTGAAGTGCTCGGCGGAAATTTCGTTGCGATCGACTTTTTTTCCGCCGAATTCGCCGTAGAACGCGTGAAGGTTCAGGCGATGCTTGCCGGGAATCAGCGAGAAAGTCTTATCCAAATCCGCGCGCAATTCGTCCGGGGTCCGGGCTTTGCCAGGATAATTGCCGGTGGCGACCAACCCGCCGCCGAGAGCTCCGGCGTTGGTTTCGAACCCACCCACATCGTCGCCTTGCCAGCAATGGAGCGAAATCGGAATGGTGGCGAGTTTCTTAAGGGCCTGTTCGGTGTCCACTCCGGCAGCTTGATAACGGTCCTGGGCGAGTTCGTAAGCACGTTTAACCGCCGGCGAATTGTTGTTTTTCATCGCGATGAGGGCCTCAGAAAAGCGGAATTGTTTGGCCAGCGCAAGCTTTGGATTGGTCTGGTGGCTGAGAAAACTGAGTACTCAGTCAAATGCGAAGTGGCGACTGGAAATTCGCCCGAACCCGCAGACAGGAATGTCTGCGCCACGAACCGCGGAAATCGATTTCTTTCAATTTTGCGCGGCGGCGCGCAGGCTTTGGTTGCTGTCCGGCAATTGCCACGCGTCGCGCCAGCTCAAGACGGCATCGCCAGTGGCAGAGAATTCGAGTGGCAACCAGACATAGCGCGATTCGGGAAGGTTCCATTGATTCCAGCGATCGGCGAGGAACACGAAGAAATTTTCGCGGCCCGGCACCGGGAGAACGAAGGCGCTTTGAGCGAAGAATGTTTTATCCGCATCATTGCCGACGCAGGGATTGGTGAGTTCGCGCCAGGGGCCTAAAATAGAATCGGCCACACCCATGCGCGCGGCATTGGGCGCCCACGCGGTGCATCCCGAAGCGATGATGTAATACTTGCCCGCGCGTTTGAAAACCGCCGGGGCTTCCATGCTTCGGCCGATAAAGATGCGGGCGTATTTTCCAGCGGTGTGATGATAATCCGGCGTGAGCAACGAGACGTGCATCGTGGCATTTTCCTCGGACGCATAGAAGAGATACGCCTTGCCGTCATCATCGACAAATACCGTCAGGTCGCGGGCCATCTGGCCTTTTTGGAAATCGCGCGCGAACGTATTCGTCGCGCCCGGTTTTTTCTCGTTGTCGGTTGCGTTGTCCGGCCACACGCCGGCATCCGGTCGAAAACTTTCCAGATATCGGAATGGTCCAGTGGGTTTGGTGCTGACGGCGACGCCAGTCCGCGCGGCGGCGTAATCCTGGCTGTCGACGTGCATCCACATCACGAATTCTTTCGTGGCGCGATTATAAATTACCTTGGGCCGTTCCAGGACTTTGCTGGTGTGCAGATCGTGTTCGGGCGATTTGGGCTCGGCTCGCAGCACCAGGCCCTCATTTTTCCAGTTGTAAAGATTCGTGGATGAATAACAGGAGACGCCGGTGACGTCCACGCGCGTGCCGCCCCAGGATTTATTGCAATCGGGCAGAAACGTGCGTCCCGATTTCGCTTCACCATACCAGTAATAAATTCCTTTATGAAAAAGAATGCCGCCACCGTGCGCATTGATCGGCTGGCCCGCGGTGTCATGCCAGATCTGCCCGGGCGTGAATTGATTTCGGACGAGCGTGTTATCGGCGGCGTGAGCCGCGAACAAAATCAAACCAACCGCCAGCAGCAAGGCCCCTGGTCGCGCGAGTTTGGCTCTTAAAAAAAGCAGACTAAACTTCTTTGATTCCACGTGCTGGAAGGCTAGCAAAGCGCACGTGAAGGGTCATTTACTCGTACGGGTAATTATTGGCGAACGCGAAGGGTTTTAGCGGTCAAGCGCGCGAGGGAAGGTTGTCGCGTTCGCACTTCGCGTATTTTTCGACGAGCCGATCGTAAACGCGGTGAGCTTTGGCGTTCGGTTTTATTTCCTTGGCGGAAACAGGCTCGGTGAAGCCGGCGATGACCCTTTTCCAATCCGCAGCCGCGCCGGATTTCTTCAGCCAACCATGCGCCGCGCGAAGGGCTGCGCCGAGGGCAGCGCTTTTGGCAACTTCAACCCGGCAGACGGGACAACCCGTGACGTCGGCCATGATTTGGAGGATGGCGACGTTATCGGATGCGCCGCCGGTCGCGCGAATCCGTTTCGGCGCGGCCTTCATCCATTGAGAATGCAACCGCATGGACATCATTTGCGCCTCGACGACGGCGCGACAATTCGCCGCGATATCGGTGGCATCGAGATCGATGCGATGGATTCCGGGAGTGTTGACGCGCGGAACAATTTCAGCTTCGAACCATGGCAGCATGATGGCTCCGCCATTTCCCGGTGACGTGGAAGTGATGGCGCGATTGAAGCGGTTCCAATCGAGATGATGTTCATCGCGGACGCGTTCGCGCGCGAGGGAGCCGTTTTTGAAACAGATGAGCGTCATGTAATCACCGGTCGGGGAAGAAAAAACGTGGCCTTCTCCGCGTGTATCCACGCAGCACCTGGACATGGAGCCAAAATACGTGTCGCTGGTGCCGAGGCTGATGGCGGCGGTGTGTTCGTCAATGAGACCGAGGCCAATCACGCTGCAAGGATTGTCGCCGGACCACACGAGCGTCTGCGCTTCGGGGTTCAATCCATATTTTTTTACAAAATAGGAACTCACCGGACCGACGACCGCCCAGGGAGCGGCGAGCGGTGGAAGTTTCTGCTTCAGGCCGGGCGCAGTGGCTTTGATCGCCTTCGCGTCCCAATTCTTTTTGCGAATATCCATCAGGTTCATTCCGGAACCGTCGCAATGATCAATCGGAGCAATTTTGCCGGCGAGCAGGGAAGCCATGAACGAGCTGACCAGGGCAATGCTGGCAGTTTTTTGGTAACGCGCGGGTTCGGTTTTATGGAATTTGCGGATTTGCGGGCCGCTGAAACGCTCGAAAATATCGGAGCCGGTCAATTCCGCGGCAGCTTTGACGCCACCGAGCGCGCGGCGAATTTCAGCGCATTCCTTGCTCGTCGAGGAATCCATCCAGATGGGTGCAGTGGGCCGGGAAAAAACGCCGGCAAGATTCTTGACGAGATTGGTTTTGGGATCGAGCCGGGAAAAAACCTCCGCGGCATTGGCTTTCAGATACACCGAGCCGTGTTGCTGTCCGCTGCCACTGATGGCGAGAATTTTGCCCAACGCGACGCCGTTCTTTTTCATGTGCGCGAAGACCAGATCGAGCGCTTCGGCCCACATCAACGGCGGGCTGTGTTTGATCAATGGGTTCGCGTTGGGCAGGACGCCGTTCCGCGTGTTGTAGTGCGGCAGCGCTTCATCGAAGTTCAGCGAATCGTTATAGACGACTTTGCGGCTGTCGTAATCGATGACGACGGCGCTCAGGCTTTGCGTGCTGGAATCCAATCCTAGAAACAATCTGCTCATGATAATAGACCGAGTTCTTTTTCGTTGTTGCCTACTCTGAAAATCCGGGTTTCGCGGCGTCGATCTTTCGTCCGACGGCCAATTGCATGATGTTTTGTTCGGTGCAATCGGCGCGCTCCAGTATGCCGGTGATTTCCCCCTCGTGCATCACCGCGATGCGATCGCTGACGTTCAGCACTTCTTCCATGTCGCTGCTGATCATCAAAATGACCGTCCCCTGGTCGGCCAGCGCGCGCATGAGGCCATAGATTTCGGCTTTGGCGCCGACGTCAATGCCCCGCGTCGGTTCGTCGAGAATCATCACTTTTGGCTGCATGGCGAGCCATTTGCCGAGGACGATTTTCTGCTGGTTGCCGCCGCTGAGATTCACGGCGAGGACATCCACGCCGGGCGTTTTGATTTTCAACGATTCGACTTGGGCCCGGGCGGTTTCGCGTTCGCGGCGGTTCTGGATGAGCCCGAACCGGGCGTGTTGCTTCAAGGAAGGCAAACTGATGTTGTGGCAAACATTCATCGAGGTGATCAAACCCTCGCCGCGGCGGTCTTCGGGCACGAGATAGATGCCGTAATTAATGGCATCGCGCGCCGTATTAATGGAAATTTTTTGCGAACCAAGGCTCACTTGGGCTTGGCCGCGAGGGTCGAGGCCGACGATCGCTTTGGCGAGCTCCGAGCGGCCCGCGCCCACGAGTCCGGCGAACCCCAAAATTTCTCCCTTGCCCGCGTCAAAAGAAATTTTTTTGCCGGCATACCGGCTGGAACAGGCATTCCGGATTTTGAGATAGCCCGGCTCCCGTCCGCCTTTCGGTTGCACGTAAAAGTTTTTTATTTCGCGGCCGACCATCATGCTCACAATGCGATCGTGGGAAATTTCCT
>JANWKE010000134.1 GCA_025451535.1 Verrucomicrobiia bacterium | reverse complement strand
GCGGCGCGGTCATCGCAGCGCGATGACCCTACCTTGAAATTTCAGAACGTACCACTACCAAAAGTTTTCGAGCCGGGTCCGGTTTACTGCTTTTGGAGCCGCAGCATCAGGACGTCATGCCCCGGCAATTCGGCATTCAAAGGTTTCTCGGTGGTTCCTGAATCTGCCTTCGTCCACAGGTCGCGAATCCGGTATACCGTGGTGTCAAACGTGGTATCTCTTTTGGAAAGATCGTCGCCGACCTTTTCATTTTTCCAGTTGAAAAAGACCTTCTGCGGCCGGGTGCTGCGGTTGAGCACGCACATGGCCCAGTCTCCGCCTGCCAGCGGCTTGAACCAGACTTCCAGAACACCATCCGAGGAATAGCGGAACCCTTCAATCCCCAGCTTGTCCTGGTCAACCGCGATGACGTCTTTGTTCATGAGGGTTTCCGCTGTTTCCTTCGTCATGTTGCGCAAATCGTTTCCGGAGATGAGCGGCGCGGCGAGCATGCACCACAGGGAAAAGTGCGCGCGATCCTCGTTCACGGCCATGCCGTTGCCGACTTCCAGCATATCGGGATCGTTCCAGTGGCCGGGACCGGCATATTTTCGCAACCCTGCCTGCAGGTCCAGAATTTGCAGAACGCCCCACTGATACCAGGTGCCATGATCTTCCTTGCAATCAAAGCAGGGACAAATATCACCGGTCGTGCGCCACAGATTGCCGGCCGCACCGCCCCACTCCCAGGGTTTGTTATTGCCCCATTCGCAAATGCTGAAGACCATCGGCCGACCCGCCGCGTACAGCGCGTCTCGCATGGTCGTGTAGGCGCCTTTCGCGTTCAAATCCTCGCACCCACACCAGTCATATTTCAGGTAATCAATGCCCCATTGGGCATACATCTGAGCGTCCTGATATTCGTGCCCCCGGCTGCCGGCAAATCCCCCGCAGGTTTTCGCGCCGGCGTCCGAATAAATGCCCAGTTTCAAGCCCTTGGAGTGGATGTAATCGGCCAACGCTTTCATCCCGGAAGGAAATTTTTTGGGATCGGGACGGATGAATCCCTGGCCGTCGCGCTCGCCCTGCCACGTGTCGTCAATATTGATATACTCGTATCCCGCGTCCTTCATGCCCGAGGAAACCATCGCGTCGGCGGTTTGCCGGATCAATTCTTCACTGACAGTGTTGCCGAATTTATTCCAACTGTTCCAGCCCATCGGCGGCGTCAGGGCCAGATCCGGAAATTTCTGACCAAAGGCGCTGGCACACGCCAGACAGAGGAAAAGAAGAATTTTTTTCATGATGGGCCAGCAGTTTTCCCGAAGCATGGCCAACCCGTTGCTTAGACGCAATGCTGGAAAACAATTTGTCCGTTTATTTTGGCGGGTACAGCGGCAGGACGTACCACCGAAAGTAGGTGGCCAGCCCCAGGATCAAATCCAGCCACCACAGAACCAGCGCCAGCCGCATCCAGGCTTTGTAACGGGTGAATCGGAACGATTCAGGCAGAATTTTCGTTCCTGCCACCAACAGAATGTACAGGCCGAACAGTTCAGCGATAACCCCGAGGATTCCGTGGCAGACCGCGAGCAAATAGTAAGATTGGCCAAGATGGGAGGGAATTCCCGCGCAACTCCGCGGTGAAAGGACGGCCCCATGAACGAGGCAATGACCACCAGATTGAGCAGAACCACGGCAGCCTGGCACCAGGCATGCGCCTTGAACCGCCTGCGTCGCGCCAGCACCGCGCCGCCGATGAGAGCGACACCCATGACGATTTCAACCAGCAGCACTGCGTTGGCCGCCGGTGAGGCGGCGCTTCCCGGGAATTGAGTTAAGAGATTCATCGACGTTTGTACTGGTTGACATTTCCCAAAAACAATTCGGCTGTCGCGGAGCAATTTTGGAAATTAGCCGGGGACAATGTCCCCGGTAGCCGATACGTATTGGCATCCGTCCCGGAGGGACGAGGGAAAGGCTGCAAAAACAGGCCTCCCGGTGTCCCTCCCGGACGCATCTTTATTCGCCTGACTTTTCCCGGCACGTTGTGCCGGGCAAATTTCCGCAGTCGCTCCGCGACCATTCGACTCCTTCGAAACGCCTTTACGACGACAAACTTCGAGGAATCAGTTACGGCTCGACAGGCACTCGCCCCACCCGGAGCCGGGCATGGCGGCGTTCACAGACGCGCTGCTACAGCAGATTCCGCCGTTTGACAACGGCGGCTACGTGCCCCACTGCTTATTTCACGATGACCTTCCCGGTCATCTTGGGATGCACCGAACAGTAGTACGGATAGGTGCCGGGAGTCTGAAACGTGAATGAAAACTTGTCGTCCGTGTCAAGTGCGCGCGAACCAAAGAGTTTGTCGTCGCTGGTAACCGTGTGGGGCACGTCGTCTTTGTTCACCCAGGTTACTTTCGTTCCGGCAGAGACAGTCACGGTGGGCGGGGCGAAATTGAAGTTGTCGATCGTCACTTCGACGGAATTCGTTCCGCCACCGTCCGCCATCGAACTGACCGGCAAACACATCAAACTCGCAACCGCCGCGGTTATCCCGAGCCATATTTTGAGACTTCTGCAGCAATGTAGCAGCGGACGTAAGTCCGCTCTGATTTCATCGAAAATCCAAGAAAAATGGAGCCGACTCACGTCGGCTGCTACTGGAGAAATTGAGTTTTGCAGAGGTGTCATTTTACATTTCACTTTCATCGTTATTTTCCCGGTTTTGGTTTAAAAGATTGTTAAAAAAACATTTGATCGTAAGAGACGAGGTAACGAGTCTCAAAATTCCTTTGTTTTGAATGGCCAATCAGAGACTCCTTACGTCGTCTCCTGCTTTTTGAACGGGCTGTTAAGAGCCCGCGAGGGTTGAGTCAACAACCGCCAGTGCTTTCTGGCCCTGGACGTAGTTGACGCTGGTCAGGCCCAGCATCGTGCGAAGCTTGTCCGCCGGGACTTTCATCGGGCCGGGTGAGGGTGCGGTACCGGGGTGCGGTTGCGGGAAAGCGGTGGACATGGCGGTGTGAAAACTGATGTTACCCTCGATCTTTTGTTGTACCTGATGAATGTGGCCGTTCAGCACCGTGACCGAGCCGAAACGCTTGAGATACGAAAGCGCCTGGCCGGCATCATCGGTGCCCCAACCCCAGTCGGGATAAACCGTCCAAAGCGGAACGTGCGCGAAAACAACAATCGGCGTGCTGTCGGACAAATGAGCAACGTCATCTTCAAGCCATTCCAATTGGTCGTGTCCCAGATAGCCAAGGCCACCGGGTTTCAGGTTCATCACATTGACGAGCCCAATGAAATGGACGCCTTTGTGATCGAAGCTGTACCAGCCGTCGCCATGGCTCTCCCGCCCGAAGCGCTCGCGGTACTGCTTACCGTTGTCGTTGAGCACATCATGTTCACCAGGCACATAGAAAATCCGGCCGGTTTTTGTGCTTTTAAGCACTTGTTCCAGCGCGTCGAATTCCCCGGCTTCGGAAAGGTGTGAGAGATCGCCGGTGTGCAGAATGAAATCCGGCGCGGTGGGCAGGGCATTAATCCTGGCGATGGCTTCCTTGAGCGTGCCGATGACGTCGGTATTGGCCGGTTTGCTGAAACCGATATGGCTGTCGCTGATTTGCACAAAACTGAAGCCGCCCCCAGGACTGTCCGCCGCCGCCGCAGTGACCGGGCTTAAAATCTTTGAGGCCAGCACACCGCCGCTGATGGTCCACAGCATCCCCGTCCCCGCCCAGGCCATGCACTTCAAAAAACCGCGCCGGTCAACGCCATCGTTTTCCAGGTTGCGCTCAGTCTGGCCGGCGCCCGCTTCCAGAAAGTCGATCTCAATTCTCTTTTTATCGTTTTTCATAATGTCAGATGGATTCAGGGTTGCAGACTGCGCGGACTGGACAATTATTCCCGGAAACAAAAAATAATTTTCGGGAATAAAATCCTCTGAAAATTGGTCTTGCCAAATGATGAATTGCCCAACAAACAGGTCGGGTGGACGAGCGCGAACGATTGAAATCCTTTGAGCAAACGGTGTTGCCGCACCTGGACGCCGCCTACAACCTCGCCCGCTGGCTCGCCGGCAATGACCACGACGCGCAGGATGTGGCACAGGAAGCGTGCCTGCGCGCGCTCAAGTTCTTTGGCAGTTTCCGCGGTGACAATGCCCGCGCCTGGCTGCTCAGCATCGTGCGCAACACGTTTTACACCTGGTTGCGAAAAAATCGTCCCCCGGAAAACGTCATCGAACTCGGTGAGGAAGGCCTGGCGGTCGAAGACATTACCGTGAACGCGGAGATTTTGAACTCGCGGCTGGCCGACACCGAAACCATCCGGCGCGCCATCGAGGAATTGCCGGTGGAATTTCGGGAAGTGGTGATTTTGCGCGAAATGGAAGGATTCAGTTACAAAGAAATCGCCGGGCTGGCCGACGTGCCCATCGGCACGGTCATGTCGCGCCTTACCCGCGCGCGCCGGCAATTGCAGAAACGCCTGGCCGGCGAATTCAAACCTGGAGTCAAACCATGAATTGCCAGCAAGCCAGACTGCTTATTGATGCCTATGCCGACGGCGAGTTGGACCCCGCCGGAATCCTGGAACTGGAAAAACATTTCCACGACTGCCCCGCGTGCGCACTCGTTTTTCGCAACGTGCAAAAGTTGAAGAAATCCCTGAAATCGGATTCGCTCTTTTTTACCGCCCCGGCGGAATTACGGCAAAAACTGAAGGCTGAATTGCGTCCGCAAACGGAATCCACAGAGCCTTTCTGGATCTGGAAGTGGTTTACGGCTGTGACGGCCAGCGCCGCGGTGATTTGCCTGGCGCTTTTGCTGTCGCTCGTCCTCACCCGTCCCTCCGCCCGGCAACAACTCGCACAGGAAATGGTTTCCAGCCATATCCGCTCCTTGATGGCCAATCACGAGATGGACGTCGCCTCCTCCGATCAGCATACGGTCAAGCCGTGGTTCGACGGCAAACTCGATTTCTCACCGCCGGTCAAAGACCTCGCCGCACAGGGATTCCCGCTCACCGGCGGCCGGCTCGACTACCTTGGCAATCGCGCGGTTGCGGCGCTGGTTTTTCATCGTTACCAACACGTCATCAACCTGTTCGTCTGGCCGACGAAACAAGGCGATTCGGAACCCGCTGTAGCTGAGCCGATTAACGGTTACAATTTGATTTACTGGTCCCACGGGGGAATGACTTTCTGGGCTGTGTCCGACCTTAATGAAAAGGAATTGATGAAATTTGCCCGGGATTTCGGGGCAAACTGAAGGATTGGTACAGCTTGGTGGGGCGAGGCTTTCCATGAACCGGTTCGTAGCGCAGTCGTCCCGACTGCGGGTTCCGACAGCGTCCCGCT
>JANWKE010000133.1 GCA_025451535.1 Verrucomicrobiia bacterium | reverse complement strand
TGGTTTTGGTTTCAACGACGCCATTGTTCGTTTTGTATTCGTATTGAACGAGATTGTTGGTGTCCATCTCGACGAGGAAGGACGTGCCGCCTTGCAGGTCGATGCCGAGGTGAATGCGACCCATCGCTTCCCGTTGAACCGAGTTGAGGATCGAGACGGTCGGATGCACCAGGCTCTTTTTGAATTGCGGGAAGTAGCCGGTGATGTCGTTGGTGCCAACGGCTTCCTTAAGATTTTCGTATTCGCGATCGGGGCGCTCTTTGGTCAGCGCCTGGGCGCGTTCGACAATTTTGCTGAAGTTCTCATCAGCGCCACGGGCTTGTTCGCGGAAGACCTGGATTAAATCGCGGTTGGTCGGCGGGTACATCTCGAAGAGAGCCCAGGCGACAACGGCGATGACGATGACAAATCTCCAGAGGTTATTTCGGTTCATGGGGGGGCGTTTAGGATGCGCTGGATTCGCCAGAGCGTTCGCGGATTTCGGCAATCGCGCCTTTGGTAATTTCGAACTTGGAATCGGCCGAACGGACGGAAACAGAATCTTCTTTGACGGTGACCACGGTGGCAATAATGCCGCTGGTGGTGACGATTTTATCGCCCGATTTGACGGTTTTAAGCAGTTCCGACTGTTGTTTTGCTTTTTTCTGCTGCGGGCGGATGAGGACGAAATAGAAGATAACGAACATCAGACCCATCGGCACCACAAAGGAGAGAGGATTCTGCTGCTCTCCAGGTTTCGGGGAGGGGCCCATGGCCAATATCGCGTTGATGTTCATCAAATACATAATTTCAAATCAAGAGCCGCTAAGTCTAAGGGTGTTGAGGGTTTTGGCAAGTGATTATGAAGGGCGGCGCTTTCCCCATTTGACAAGGGCGCGGCGCTGGTAGTCGAGGCGCGCTCGAGGAAAAAAGACAAGCGCGGCCTCCGTCAGGAGTGCCGCGCTCGCTGGAACCAAATTGTGAAATCAATTAACGGCTATTTCGGGACGAAAGGTTTGCCGACGTTAAACGTGCCGCTGCAGAATTCCTCAATGTCGTTGAAGGTGGCTGCTGGCGAACGGAGCGTCGTGTAATTGAACGAGCCGGTGATCAGGGTTTTCTTCGTCAAAATGCGTTCATGAATGGTGGCTCCGCCGAGAGCGTCACCGCTGCCGGCGAGAGGTTGAGGGATGACCCCGGCGCCGATTGCCACCTCAGTTTGATCCGCGCTGATGAGGGCGGGTGGAAAGGATGATCCGCCATACATGAATTGCAGATTGGTAAAAACGGGCACGCCGTTGGATGAATTCACCACTTCGATATAATCACCGGGCACGCTGGGGTCGGTGCTGGCGTTTTGCACATAAACCACCGTGAGGCCGGAGGAGTTCGTCGCGCCGGTGGCGGTGACCGCATCCTGGATCAAGGCTTTGTTATCCAATTTTGTGGAAACGATTGCTCCGCTACCATTTGTCGCCAGGCACGTGCCTTTGAACGTTACTTGAAACTGGGTTTGCCCGAACCCCTGAACCGCCAGAGCGAGAAGCACACAGAGGGTTCCGATCGTGATTTTTGAATTTTTCATGCCGCGATTTTAGGAAACTTACAGAGAAGTTAAATAGGGATATTTCCCGCTTTCCGACGGGGAGTTTTACTACCGGTGTTGGCCCCATGCGACGCCATAGCGGCGAATCAGGACACGTCTGTTGGCAGGATGCGGCGCGCACGGAGTGACGCGCCCTGCCGGCGCTGGCTGGCTCAAAGTTCGAGCACTTTTTCGAACTGGGTGAGGTTGCGCGCATTCCGATTGGTCACCAGGGCCACATCTTCGATGCGCACGCCGCCGATTTCCGGGTAATAAAGGCCCGGCTCGACCGTGACAATTTGGCCGGCTTTCAAAACGCCGCGCGAGGTTGAGCCAATGCGCGGGGCTTCATGGATTTCCAGCCCAAGCCCATGGCCGGTGCCGTGGAAAAAGCCCTGCATGCGGCCATTGCGGCGTCCGGTTTTATAGCCTGCCTGCTCGAAAAGTCCGAGGATCGCCTGGTGAATGTCAGACGTTGAGACGCCGGCGCGGATTTTTTTGAAAGCCAGCAATTGCCCGCGCAAGACGGTGTCATACAATTTCCGCGCGGCCTCGCTCGCGCGACCGCGGACCACGGTGCGTGTGATGTCACCGAAGTAGCCGGTCTTTTGCGAGCGGGGAAAAATATCGAGGATGAGCAGTTCGTTGGCGAACAATTGGCCGTGGCCGGTTTCGTGCGGGTCGCAACCTTGCTTCCCGCCGGCCACGATCGTGTGCGCCGCCAGCCCGCCGGCTTGCAGGATGGCGCAATCGATGATGGAGCGGAGCTTCTCGGAGGTGAGCGGCGCGCCGCGAAGCATCAACCGCCGATCGCGCGAGACCTTCGCGGATTTCAGCGCCTGCATGGCTTCGGCCATGCCGACTTCGGCCATCATCAACGCGGCGCTGACTTTTTTCACTTCGGCAGGGGACTTTAGTTCGCGCTCGGAAAAAAATTCCGGTTTAACTTTTACTTTGACGTGGAGCCGTTGCAGTTCGGTCGCCAGTCCGAGCGGGAAATTTTGGGGAACGAACACCGTGCCGATTTTTTTCTCGCGCAGAATCGTTTGGATTATCTGGGCAAAGCCGGCTTGCTTGATGCCGTGGGCGCGGAGTTTCTTTTGATAATTGCTGAGCGAAAGGACGCGGCAATGCGCCGCCTGCTGGCGGGCGCGGTCGATTTCCAAATCGCTCATGACGATGAAATTTTTTCCGCGCAGCCGCAGGAAGATGAACGGGTCCGGCACGAACATGCCGGTTGCGTAGAGCATGTTGGCGTCGTGGTCGCTGTCGGCGACGATGAGCAGGTTTTCTGAGCGAGAGGACATAGGAGCTAAAAAGTTAAATGAGTTAAATCAGTTAAATAGTTAAATGAGTAAGGCGCGGTGGGACGCCTGCTTGCCCTGTTTAACCAGTTACTCATTTAACCATTTAACTGGTTTAACCGACTCCCACTCCGAACAAACGGTCGCCGGCATCGCCGAGGCCGGGGAGAATATATCCCTTCTTGTTCAGCCGTTTGTCAACTGCGGCGGTGAAAATTGGCAGGCGCGGATAAAACTGGCGCACGTGGCGAATGCCTTCCGGCGCGGCAATCAGGTTCACCATGCGCACGTGCTTTGCCCCCAGTTCCGAGAGCAAATCCATGGCGGCGACGGTGCTGCCGCCGGTGGCGAGCATGGGATCAATCAACACGACTTCGAATTCCCTGAGATCCGGCGGCAGACTTTTATGGTAAAACATCGCGCGTTGGGTGGTTTCTTCGCGCTTCAAACCGATGAAGCCGACGCGGGCGTTGGGAATGAGTTGCAGGATGGAATCGAGCATCCCGAGCCCGGCGCGGAGGATGGGGACCAGGACGATCTCACGTTCGAGGTGGTATCCACGCGCTGTCGCCAGCGGAGTTCTCACGGACATGGAGCGCAGCTTGAAAGAGCGCGTGGCTTCGTGCAACATCAGCGCGGCCATTTCGCTGAGCGCGCGGCGGAATTCCTGCGGCGGGGTGCGTTTATCCCGCAGCCGCGTCAGGTTGTGCTGCACCAGCGGATGGGAAATGACCGTTACGGCCTTCACATCAGTGCGAGAGGACAGGGGACATGAAATACAAATGCCCTTCCTGGAGTTTCGGGCCGTCGAATCCCAAATCGACTTTGATCGCGCGACTTTCGGCTTTGCTCTGGCCAAAGATGTGGAAGAGGTCGGACAAATCGAGCCGCTCCTGGTATTCGACAAGGTTCGCTTCGCCAACAACCCCGGCAATGGTTTTTGCGCGCTCAACGGCGGTTTGAAAATTTCCGAGCGCGTCGACAAAACCAAGTTTCTCGGCTTCCGTGCCGGACAACACGCGGCCATCGGCGTAATCGGTCCAATTCTCGGCCAATGCGTGCCCGTCGGACTTGTTTTGGTCGTGGGCGGCTTTGCGGCCACTGGCGACGACCTCTTTGAAATCGCCGTAAACTTCATTAATCAGCCCTTGAACCATGTCGCGTTCTTCCTGCGTGATTTCGCCCGGCTCACGCGAACCACTCATCATGTCCTTGAATTTCACGCTCTTGAAGACCTCGGGCGCGACGCCCACTTTGTCGAGCAGCCCGCGATAATTCCAGCCGTGCATGATGACGCCGATGCTGCCGGTGATGGTCATCTTGTTGGCCACGATGAAACGGCACGGCGCGGAGATGTAATAGCCGCCGGAAGCTGCGAGGTTGCCCATGGAAACAATCACCGGCTTGGCCTTGCCTTTTTCGAGATTGGAGCCGTTGCTTTCCCTGCCTTCCTGAAAGTTTTTAATGGCATCGCTGATTTCATCCGAGGCGAGCACCTCGCCGCCGGGTGAATCCAAGCGGAGGATGACGGCTTTGACGCGGCGATCAGCCTGGGCGCGGTCGAGTTGCGCCTTGAGGATGTCCACCATGCTGTAACCTTGCTGGCTGGCGGGGCTGCTGGTGATGACTCCGTTGACGTCAATGACAGCGATTTTGCTGGAGGCGTAATTTTCCTCAAGGACGGTTTCGTCCAGGCGCGGCCCAACCGAGCGCGCGCTGGTGACCGAACGCGAACTGCCGCCGTGCATGACGTTGCCGGCGAATTGGCTGAAATTCACGCGCATGCTGAGCGCGAGCAAAACGAGGAGGACGATGGCGAACACCATCCAACCACGGCCTCTCTTTTGCCGTCGCGGCTGGCTTGGGGGGACGATTACCGGCGGCGGCGGAATAAAAGCCGGAGGTGGCGGTGGCACGGGCGGATTTGTCTCATCCATAGTGCGGCCACACTACCGCAGTTGGGAAATCTGGGCAAGTGTGGAAGGGGGCGCGGGGGGGCGATTGTTGGATTAATGGATTGTTGGATAAATGGATGGACCCGGCCGGGAAGGCGATGCCTCAGCACTTATCCATTAATCCACGAATCCAACGATCCATTCCGCCCCTTTTGTGTTGAATTGGCGGTCAGGCGTTTCTATTGTCGGCTTCATGAAACGAATTTCTTTTTTTGTGATGACCGCGCTGCTCGCGATGCCGATGATTTCACCGGCGCAAGACGCAGCGACGGAAGAACGGTTCAACAAACTCAGCGCGCAAATTGACGTCCTGATGGAAGCCAAGGAAGTGCAAAATAAAAAAATCGATGCGCTCGAAAAACAAGTGAGCGACTTGCAAGGGCAATTGAACAAGCCGCAGGGCAATTACGCATCGGCGGAAGATTTAAAACAAGTGGCGGACGCGGTGAAGGAAGTCGACAAGAAGCGGGTGGCGGACAACGAGCGCGTGCTGAATGAGTTGGAGAAGCTCGGCAAAACGCTGAGCAGCGGAAGTGGCGGCGGTCGGCGGCCAGCCGTTTCGATGGATACGCCCAAGACGACGTTTGATCCGGCCACGCCGCACATGGAACATAAAGTGCAAAGCGGGGAAACGCTCGACGCGATTGTAAAAGCGTATCGCGAGAAGGGAATCAAAATCACGGTGCCGCAGATTTTAGCCGCGAATCCGGGGTTGAAACCCGAGACGTTAAAGCCGGGGAAAACGATTATAATTCCGGCGTCGGGGCAGTAAGCGCTTCCAGGGTTGAGT
>JANWKE010000132.1 GCA_025451535.1 Verrucomicrobiia bacterium | reverse complement strand
CACCGATCGGCATATAACCGGAGACTCCTCGGGCTGTTGGAAGAAACCAAGTGCCAATAAAGACAAGAACACTCATCAACAACCAAACCTTGCGACTTCTCGGAAATGGACGATGTAAATTCATCTCGCGCGTGTCGGCCAACATTTAGGTAACCTTCAAAACTGAAGGAATATTGGCCATTACAAAATAGGTTAAGTTGTTCTTTCTTTCGTGTCCAGATGGATTTACAACAGGAATACTCAGGATATTGGAAGTGACAAAAGCATCATACCAACCAAAAGCGTTATTGACGCCCAATCTCCATGTACCCTTCTGCGTGTCGGTCAGGGTCTCTCCCCGCCGACTTTCTGGTGTCTGATTCACGGCTCGCCGGATTTTGACCGCAGAGGCGCAGAGGCGCGGAGAGATTTAATTTTGGGGTGGGGCGAGGCTACTGACGAGCCGAACTGACATCTTTGAAACCGGCCCGCGGGGACGCTCGTCCCACCGGAAGATTTCGCATCCATACCATCAATCGGCCAGACCGGCAGCCAGCGCATAAACGAGGGCGGCGTTCCAGTTGATGGCGATTTCGTTGACGCGGAAATTGGCCTGGTCGTCGTGCCAATCGGTCGCCTTGGGATGGGCACCGCCTACCAGATAACCGGGCCAGGGATGATCCAGATACTTGCCGTTGTCGCGGCGGTCATGCGGATGTTGCGGCGGTTCAAAACCGAGGCCCGTGACAAACGAGCGCCCGTAATAGTTGCGGCCGAACAAATGGTTCAAGGCATCCAGACTGGTCTCGCGATAAACACTTTTGGATGATAACCGGAAAATTTTCCGGTGGGTGGCGCGGTCGGCGGCCATGAAGATGACGGTCTGGCGGGCCACGGCGCCGTTGCAACCCCAGAAGTAGTGTGAGCCCAAGGGGCGGGCGTAGGCATCGTGTTTGCAGTCCTGGACAATTTCATCCGCTGCCGCCAGCAGGTTGCTGCGAACCAGATTCACCAGGGCCGGATCCCGGCCGGCTCGTTCAGAAAACAGATAAGTAAGCAGCCCCAGGTCCTTCACCTCGTCCCAGTCGAAATCGCTGTCCACTTGACCGTGCACGGAGCGGATGCGGTCCTCCAGATCGCGCAATGCGTTGGTGTCGCCGGTGGATTCCCATACTTCCGCGGCCGCCCACAAACGGTTCTGTGGAACGCCCTTCAGGCGATGATTCGGTTCGTTGATTTCATAGGCGCCGGTGCTGAAACCGGTCTGGTCGGCCTGGTGATATTCCGGGCGCACCTGGAGAAACTGGTAACTCTTTTGGGCGGCTTGCAGGCAACGAGCGGCAAAGGCCGGGTCGTACGGACGGTAAATTCGCGCAGCCTGCGCCAGGATGCCCACAAAATCCGCCGTGGCTTCACTGCCCCAAGGGGTGAAATAACGCTCCGCTGTTTCGGTTTCCGGTGGAGCGAAACCGCCAAAGTGCGTTGTGCTCAATTTGTGATAGACCGAGCCGTCCGGGGCCTGCATGGTCAACAGCCAGTCCAATTCCCATTTGATTTCGGCCAGAAAATCCGGCAGCGGGCCGCCGGATTCCGGAATGTCCAGCCGGACGGCTTTGATTTGCGGACCGAAATCCTCCCAGGCGCGGAACAGCACTCCCACCGTGACACCGGCGTTGACGACGTATTTGTTGTAATCGCCGGCGTCGTGCCAGCCTTTGGTGCCGTCTTTTTGTGTGTGCCCACCGCCTACGTAATCGAGCCAGGCATCGTTGGTATGACAGATGCCGTGCGCAAACGCCGTCCCTTGATAAGTCTCGCTGACCGCCGTGCCGCAGCGCCACAGGTAAAATCCTCGCATCACGACGTAATACGGTTCACGATAAACGTTGGCGGCCACATGGAACGGTGCCGACCGGCCGACGCCCGGCACGACGAGTTGGTAATCGCCGGGCCGTTTGAGTTTGGAAAAGTCAGCTGTGTAGAGTTGTTCCCGGGTATCCGGGTCGGGCACCGGGCCGGTGGTTTTGCCGGAGAAAACCGTTACGTCATCAGACAGGCGGACTACGGAGAAATTGGTGCAGGGCAGGGCGACGCTGGCCTGTTTTATGGCACCGGGCGGATAGCCGACCGTGTTGAGCCGGATGGGCAACGATATTTCCCCTGCGCCGATCCGCGGGACGAGCAGGAGCCCCAAAACGACCGTGATGGACGAAACCACGGCCAGGTTTCGCCGTGGGGTCGCTCCGCCCGGGCGGGGAATTCGCAAGGTCATCCCATCAGTTAATCGGTTTTTGGGTTGGAGAACAAGCTGTGACCCGGCAAAATCATGTAATCAATTTCGGTGACAGGCTTTTCCGGGATTCATTCTTGACGCTCGTTACCGGCAAAATATGCTCAGGGCCATGAATTGCCCCCTTGTGCAGTGCTTCCACCGCCGGGATTCCATCCGCAAAGCACTCACCCAAAACTCAATTCCCTGATCCCATCACCCTATGCAACTACACTGGATCGACATAGGCATCATTGTCCTGTACCTGATCGCCACCATCTTCGTGGGTTTCTGGGTGTCAAAACGGGCGTCTCAGAGCATGAAGCATTATTTCCTGGGTGGCAACAAGCTGCCCTGGTATATGCTGGGCGTTTCGAATGCCTCAGGCATGTTCGATATCTCGGGAACCATGTGGCTGGTCTATGTGGCGGCCGCGTATGGCCTGAAGGGCGTGTGGCTTCCCTGGCTGTGGCCGACCTTCAACCAGATTTTTCTGATGGTCTATATGTCGGCCTGGTTGCGCCGGTCCAATGTGATGACGGGTGCCGAATGGATCCAGACCCGGTTCGGGAAAGGGCCGGGCTCACACGCCTCCCATATCATCGTCGTGGTCTTTGCGCTGGTGAGCGTCATCGGGTTCCTGGCCTACGCGGCCAAAGGCATCGGGAAGTTCGCGGGCGAGTTTCTGCCGGGGCATCTTTCGGATAACACCTACGCCTGGATTCTGATGGGCATCACCACGTTCTATGTGGTCAAGGGCGGCATGTTCAGCGTGGTGTTCACCGAGGTCGTCCAGTTTTGCATCCTGACCGTTGCCTCCATTGCCATCGGCATTATTGCCATGGTCAAGGTCGCCCCGGACCTACTGGACCGGGTGGTGCCGGCCGGGTGGCATGACCTGTTCTTCGGCTGGCATCTCAACCTGGACTGGACGTCCATTCCCGCAATCAATGACAAGATTGCCTCGGACGGTTATTCGCTCTTCGGGATTTTCTTCATGATGATGCTGTTCAAGGGCATCCTCATCAGCGCCGCTGGCCCGGCGCCGAACTATGACATGCAGCGGGTGCTCGCGACGAAAGGGCCGCGGGAAGCAGCCTTGATGAGTTCGACCGTCAACGTGGGGGGGTTCTTCCCGCGGTACATGATGATCACCGGCCTGACGATTCTGGCCCTGGCGTTCTACAGTACGGACCTGGCGGCGATGGGCAAGGATTTGGACCTGGAAAAAATACTGCCACTGGCCCTGGCGCGGTTTGTGCCGGTCGGCATCCTCGGCCTCCTCATGGCAGGGTTGATCGCAGCGTTCATGTCGAATTTCGCCGCCACCGTCAATGCGGCCCCGGCCTATCTGGTCAACGACATTTACAAGCGCTACATCAATCCCAATGCCTCCCAAAAACGCTACGTATGGCTCAGTTATCTGGCTTCCTTCGGCGTGGTGGTGGTCGGCCTCACCTTCGGACTTTTTACCCAGTCCATCAACTCGATCGTCCAATGGATTGTGTCGGGTTTGTGGGGCGGCTACACGGCTTCCAACGTGATCAAGTGGTATTGGTGGCGATTCAACGGCTGGGGTTATTTCTGGGGCATGTTGACCGGCATCGGCTCCTCGCTGGCGCTGCCGCTGATCATGCCGGAAATCGTTCCCCAGTTGCAGCCGTTTGTGGAATCGCATTTCGGAACCGAAGCCGCCCAGGTGATGGTGTTGCTCGGACATCCCATCACCTCGTTTCCACTCATCCTCGTCCTCTCGCTGGTGGGCTGTTTCCTGGGAACTTTCCTGACCCCGGCTGAAGATGAGGCTGTGCTCAAGGATTTCTATCGCCGGGTGCGGCCCTGGGGTTTCTGGGGACCGGTCCACGCGAAAGTTGTCAAAGAAGACCCCGGCTTTCAGCGGAACACGGATTTCTTCCGCGACATGTTCAACATCGTCATCGGCACCATCTGGCAGACCTGCTTCATCGTGCTCGCCATGTTCCTGGTCACGCGCCATTTCCACAATGCCATCATCGCGCTCGTCGCCCTCGTCATAACCTCGATCATTTTAAAATTCAACTGGTACGACCGGCTGCCGCCGCCCACGCCCGACCCCGTGGCGGAGCCACAGGACCAATCGGGCACAACCAAGCCTGCCGTCAGTTAATTTTTGGGGAATTTGCAATAAACTATGCGTTTTGGACATTTCGACGACAGCAAACGGGAATACGTCATCACCCAACCTCAAACCCCGCTACCCTGGATCAATTACCTCGGTTGCGAATCGTATTTCGGACTCATTTCCAACACCGCCGGCGGTTATTCCTTCTATCGCGACGCGCGCCTGCGCCGGCTGACGCGCTATCGCTATAACAACGCGCCGTTCGATGTCGGCGGGCGTTACCTCTATCTCCGCGACAATGACACCGGCGAATTCTGGTCGCCTTCGTGGCAACCGACGCGCACGAAGCTCGACAAGTACGAATGCCGTCACGGCATGGGTTACACCATCATTGGTTCGAGCTGCAAAAAGATTGATGCACAAACGTGTTACTTCGTGCCACTGGGCGAGACGCTGGAAATCTGGAAATGTTCCGTGACCAACCGCCGCAAAAAGGCAGCGAAGTTGTCGGTCTTTTCCAGCATCGAATTCTGCCTGTGGGACGCGCAGGACGATGCCGCCAATTTCCAGCGCAACTTCAGCACTGGCCAGGTCGAGGTTGTGGACGAGGTCATCTATCACAAGACGGAATATCGCGAGCGGCGCAATCACTTCGCGTACTTCGCCTGTTCGGAGAAACTCGCCGGGTTCGACACGCAGCGCGACACGTTCCTGGGCGCTTATCGCAGTTGGGACAATCCGGCGGCGGTGGAGCGGGGGAAATCCTTTAATTCCGTCGCGCACGGTTGGGCGCCGCACGGTTCACACCACGTCAAAATGAATTTGAAACCGGGCGAAACGAGGGAAATCATCTTCGTCCTCGGTTACCACGAGAACCCGATGGACCGGAAATTCGACCCGCCGGATTCGCAGACCGTCAACAAGCAGAGCGTCAAGCCGGTGATTGCCAAATATCTCGATGGCCAGAGCGTCACGGCGGCTTTTGAAAAACTGCGTCGATATTGGAGTAACCTGCTGGGCATTTATCAGGTGCAGTCGCCCGATGTCCACCTCAACCGCCTGGCCAACATCTGGAATGCCTACCAGTGCATGGCCACGTTCAACCTGTCGCGCTCGGCATCGTTCTACGAATCCGGCATCGGCCGCGGCCTGGGTTTTCGCGATTCCAACCAGGATCTCCTGGGCTTCGTCCACATGGTTCCCAGCCGTGCCCGTGAACGGATTCTTGATCTTTCGGCGACTCAACTCAAAACGGGTGGCGCGTTTCACCAGTATCAACCGTTGACCAAACGCGGGAACCACGATCTCGGTTCCAATTTCAACGACGATCCCCACTGGCTCATTATCGGTGTCAGCGCTTACATCAAGGAGACCGGCGACTGGGGTATTCTCGACGAGCAGGTGCCATTCGAAAACGAAGCCGGCTCCGAGCAGCCGCTCTACGAACACCTGCGCCGCAGTTTCAATTACACACTCGAACGTCTTGGGCCGCACGGCCTGCCGCTCATTGGTCGCGCCGATTGGAATGATTGCCTGAACTTGAACTGCTTCTCCAACACGCCCGGCCAGTCATTCCAGACCACCACCAACAAGGACGGCAAAGTGGCCGAGTCGGTGTTCATTGCCGGATTGTTTGTCATGGCAGCGAGGGAACTGGCGAAAATTGCGACCCGGCGCGGTTTGAAGAAAGACGCCGACCGGTGTCTGGCCGAAGCCGCCCGGATGGAAAAGGTCATCCTCAAGCACGGCTGGGATGGCGCGTGGTTTGTGCGCGCCTACGACGACTTCGGCAAGCCCATCGGCTCAAAGGTTTGCGACGAGGGGAAAATCTTCATCGAATCCCAGGGCATGTGCATCATGGCCGGCGTCGGCTTGAAGGACGGCAAAGCCAGGCAGGCGCTTGAATCGGTAAACAAACACCTCGCCACCCGGCACGGTATCGTGTTGCAACAGCCGGCCTTTTCGAAATATTACATTCACATGGGCGAAATCTCCTCGTACCCGCCGGGCTACAAGGAAAACGCGGGCATCTTTTGCCACAACAATCCGTGGATTATCATCGCCCAAACGATGGTCGGCAACGGCAACCGCGCCTTTGATTATTACACGCGCATCAATCCGTCCGCGCGCGAGAACATTGGCGAGGTCCACCGGTGCGAACCTTATGTCTTTGCGCAGATGATTGCCGGCAAGGATGCCCCCACGCACGGTGAAGCCAAGAATTCCTGGCTCACCGGCACGGCCGCCTGGACCTACTTTACGGCAACCCAATGGATACTGGGCATTCGCACTGAATACGACGGCTTGCGCGTGGACCCGGTGATTCCGGCCAAATGGAAAGGTTTCACCGTCACCCGCCGGTTCCGCGGGAATACGTACGTGATCGCGGTAAAAAATCCGAAGGGTAAACAACGGGGAGTGAAAAAGCTGCGAGTGGATGGGAAGGAAATCGCCGGGAACCTGCTGTCCGCATGTCCGCCCCATTCCGAACCCATTCGGGTCGAAGCCGTGCTGGAAGGTTGAAATGGTAACAGTCCCGAAGGGACCGGATGAGAATAGCCCGGCGTTTCAACGCCGGGATTCCGAATGCAATCCAATGAGTCCCGTAGGGACGGTCGAACGCATGCCGCAAAACCGCCTTCAGTCGTCCCTCCGGGACGCAACACGGATCGAATCTGAACCCGGTGTTGGAAACGCCGGGCGATTGTCGTTTGTCCCCGTGGGACAATGTTATGCCTTGGATGGGGTTTGCGAGACCCATTCAGCCAACAGAAAACGTCGAAAGAATAACCGTTTATGAAATTCTTCCATTCCCTCCCGCGAGCAACAGCCCTGTTCGGGCTCTTGTTCCTGAGCCTGGCGTTGGTTTCCTGCCGTACCCAACCCTCGGCGCCGCCGGAAACGCAAATTCAGCACATCCAAAACGGCGTGCAGTTGAGCCGGGGAGATCTGCAGGTGAAGGTGCAGTTTTACGCGGATGACATCGTCCGCGTCATCAAGTGGTCGCCGGGCGGTACTCCGGTAAAGGCGAGCCTGGTGGTTATTGAAACGAATGTGCCGGATTTGAACATCAGTTTTCAAGAAGACTCGGGAACCATCACGCTGGCTTCGCAAAATGTGACCGTGCACCTGTCCAAAAGCAACGGGGCGATTCAATTCTTTACCGCCGACCAGCGCAATCTGCTTGGGGAACAAGGCGCGCCGGTCATCACGCCTGTCCGGATGAAGTATGAAACCAACGCCTTCAGCGTGGAGCAGGATTTCACACTGACACCGCAGGAAGGCATTTACGGCCTGGGCCAGCATCAATACGGCTGGTTGAATTATCGCGGACACACCGTCAAGCTGGTGCAGGCCAACACCGACGCCGTCACGCCCTTCCTGATCTCCACGGCCGGCTATGGCATCCTTTGGGACAATTATTCCAAGACCATCTTCGCCGATCATCCGCAGAAAATGTCGCTCTGGTCCGAGGTGGCCGACAACTTGGATTACTATTTCATCGCCGGCACCAACATGGACGCGGTCATCGCCGGCTACCGGAACCTGACCGGGCAGGCCCCGATGTACGGCAAATGGGCCTACGGCTACTGGCAGAGCAAGGAACACTACGCGACGCGCGACGAACTGCTGAACATTGCGCAGGAATATCGCCAGCGCCGGATCCCCATCGACGGCCTCGTCCAGGACTGGAATTACTGGGGCGGCAACACCAACTGGAGCAGCATGTTCTTTGACGAAACGACATACCCGAATCCGAAGGACATGATGGATATTCTGCACGGTGAGAATTTTCACCTGATCATTTCCATCTGGGCCGGGCTGGGGCCGGCGACGGCGATTTACAAAGACATGGAACAACACGGCTGGTTGTACCCGCCGACCGGCTGGGCGGGGTTTAAATATTACGACGCCTACAACCCGGCGGCCAACGACTTGTATTGGCAGTATGTGAACAAGGGTCTGTTCTCGAAAGGCATCGACGGCTGGTGGATGGACTCAACGGAGCCTGATATCGTCAACGCCCTTACCAAGGAATCCGAGGAATATGAAATGAAGCGGGTGGGCACGAACTACCTCGGGTCATTTGCGCGCTATCTCAACCCGTACTCCCTCCTGGATACGGAGTCGATTTATAAACATCAACGGCAGGAGACCGACCAGAAACGGGTTTATATCCTCACCCGGTCAACCTTTGCGGGCCAGCAGCGGGCCGCAGCCACCACCTGGTCGGGTGACATCGGTGCCGACTGGGGTGTTTACAAGCGGCAGATCCCGGCCGCGATCAATCACAGCATGGCCGGCATACCCTATTGGACTTTTGACATCGGCGCGTTTGTGCTCAACAGCGCCGGCGGGGTTTTCGATCGAGGCGGCCAGGATCCAGCCTATGAAGAATTGTACACCCGCATGTTCCAGTTCGGCGCCTTTTGCTCCATCTTCCGCTCGCACGGTTCGGAAACGCCCCGCGAGATCTGGCGGTTTGGCGATTTCACGAACGACCTGGTGGAGTTTGACAACCTGCGTTACCGGTTGATGCCTTACATCTATTCCCTGGCCTGGCAGGTGACCGACCGCGGATATTCAATCATGCGCGGTCTGCCGATGGATTTCACCGCCGACAAAAATACCTATTCCATTGATGACCAATTCATGTTCGGGCCGGCCATCATGGTTTGCCCGGGGACGGAGTACATGCTGCATCGCCCGCCGGAGGCGAGCGTCCTCATCCCGGCTGGTCAGTTCCGGACGAAAGACGGCCGGCCGGGCTTGAACGTGAAATATTACCGCGACGACCATTTCGGAACGCTTTGTCACGAAGCGGTGGAGACGAACGTCAACCTGTTCTGGTACACCGGCTGGCCGGATTACATCACCGACCCCAAATTCTCGATGCGTTGGCAAGGCAAGCTGGTTCCGACGGAAACCGGGACCTATCGGTTCCACTTCAAGAGTTTCGGGCCGAAACGGGTTTTTCTGGACGGCCGTCTGTTGAACAACAGTTACTCGGCGATGGAAGCCGAAACCGTTCCGGTGGAACTCCAGGCCGGCAAGGAATACGACTTTGCCTGTGAGACGGCGAACTCGGTCCTGGGCGCCTTCAAGGCGCAGCTTTACTGGAAGACCCCGGAGATGTTCGCAAAAGAAAAAGTGGTTGAGCCAAGAGCGCAGACCCGGCCGGTTTATCTGCCGGCGGGAACGTCGTGGACAGATTTCTGGACCGGCCAAACGTTGCCGGGGGGCCAGACCATCGCCGCGGATGCGCCCATCGACAAGATTCCGTTGTTGATCCGGGCCGGCTCCCTCTTACCGATGGGACCGTTCATTCAATATGCGGCGGAGAAAGCCGACCCGATTGAATTACGGATTTATCCCGGTGCGGATGGAAACTTCACACTCTACGAAGACGAGAACGATAATTACGATTACGAAAAAGGCGTTTATGCCACCATCACGTTCCACTGGGACGATGCCAAGCGCCAGCTCACGATTGACGACCGGAAAGGTTCGTTCCCCGGCATGCTCAAGGAGCGGACTTTCAACATCGTGCTGGCAGGCAAAGACCACGGAGCCGGTGTGGGTATTACCAATAACCCTGATAAAATTATCTCCTACGACGGGCAACGGCAGGTCATTCAAATGTGATTCCCGGGTCCGTCGCTCGAGTGTGTGTGACGCGTGCGATGGACGCGTTGGACAGATTCAACTGCGTTGACAATCTGCGAGGTTGTGAGATGCTACGCGTCCGCTTTTGAGTGCCTCGGTAGCTCAATTGGTAGAGCAGTTGACTCTTAATCAATTGGTTTGGGGTTCGAGTCCCCACCGGGGCACCAATAAAATCAAGGTGTTTGTGAATTCCAACCGGGGAGCAAATCCGTCGAGTATTACCAAACGTAGGCACTAGCCGGTTTTTCAGAGCACGCGACGGCTTGGCTTGGCGGTAACGTAGCGGCCTCACCTTACGCCAGCCGAAAAAGCCGATTGTGCGGCATTGAACGACCGGCACCCGTTTTGGGTTTCGGCGGGTGGGGGCTTCGGGGTTTTTCACGCACGGGACAGCGCTAGCTACAAGTCACCGTTCCGAACTTTTTGGGGTTCCGGCAGGAAATGAACTTCACCCTTCGCTTTATGTCGGAATTTTGCTTTGTCTTTCGGTTTTGTTTCGTTTCAGGCAAACAGGTTTGAATTGTCCTAAGTGGCTCACAATAAGTGCTTGTTGTGGAGTCCATCGCAGGGGTGACGCATGGTGAGGGCGCTGGCGAACGTGAGGGCAGTTTTGCCAAAAAGGGAGGTGTGGTTATGAAAATACCCCCCAGAATCTTAGCAGGAATTCCCTCACGCGCGTATCCAATCTGACAAGGGCGGATGTTCATAATCATGTTGGAGAAGGAGGGGTGGAATTTCCGCCCAAAACCGTTTCCAATGGACTGCGAACACTCAAGCTTTCAGCGTGTAAATAGCCCATCGTGGTTTCCAACGAGGCGTGCCCCATCGCTTGTTGAATGGCACGCGGATTGACACCGTTTTCCAAACAATGTGTTGCGTAGCCGTGGCGGAGTTCATGCGGGAGGACGGAGATGCCAAGTTTGCGCCGGGCCTGTTGGATGGCGCGCTGGAGATTGGCTTCGTGCATCCGGTAGCGAACCTCAGTGCGAGTGTGCGGATGACGACAGGGGTGACGGGCCGGGAACAGCCAGGCCCACGGCCAGGCGAATTGGTATTCGGGGAATTTCTTGGCCAGTTGATGCGGGAGCATCAGCGGGATGTGGTTTTGTTTATCCCGTTGCCAGACGGCGCGGGCAAATTCGATTTGCTGGACCAGTTCAGGAACCAGCGAATGGGGCAGGGCAACCATCCGGTCCTTACCACCCTTGGCACCCATGATAACAAGACGCAATCGCTCCAGATTAACATCTTTGATTCGCAAATTGAGTGGTTCGGCGACACGCAACCCACAGCCGTAAAGCAGTCGTGAAATCAAATTAGTGGGATAATCAGCTACGTCCCTGACTGTTTTGAGCAGAGCTTGGGTTTCAGCGATGGTGGGCGCGTGCCGTTGGTGAGCGGGTCGTTTAGCGCGCAACGAGTCAATGCCTTGCAGGGGTTGGCGCAGGACTTCCTTGTAAAAGAAGAGAATCGCATTGAGCGCCTGATTTTGGGTGCTGGCAGACAAGTTACGATGGCGAGCTAAGCTGGTCAGAAAGCGTTCAAGTTTCTGGTTGCTGGAGAGGGAATCGGGCATGTTTTCCAGCGCGGTTACGTAATGACGGAGCCAATAGACATAATTGGATTCGGTCGCGAGGGCTTTGTGCTGGCGACGAAGCACGTTTCGGAGCTGTTCGATGGCAAAAGGCAGATTCATACTATACTCAAGAATCGCAGGTGCACTTGGACAAATGCAGTCCAATGGGGCCAGCGAGTTGCCGCATGGACAGGAATTCTGTTTGATTAAACGAACCGGCAGTTGTTTAATCAGCCAATCCTTTGTTGATTATGAGCCGGTTGCCACTTTTGGAGTCGTGTGTTAGCCTGAATTGGATAAACGAACCGGTGGTTGTTTAATCAGGCAAAGTCTTGTTGATTATGAACGAGTTAAACCTGTTGAAATTGGCAAACATGTGGATTTGGATAAACGAACCGGCAGTTGTTGAATAATAGTTAGCCCTCTATGAAGTTGACGCCGTTTGAATCGGAAGTCCTTGATTCGATCTTGTGGCAGGTCGAAGGGTTCAAGCTTCGCCGAGTGACAGAGCGTGTAGCAACACGCATTCTCCGAGCTACGAT
>JANWKE010000131.1 GCA_025451535.1 Verrucomicrobiia bacterium | reverse complement strand
CACCGATCGGCATATAACCGGAGACTCCTCGGGCTGTTGGAAGAAACCAAGTGCCAATAAAGACAAGAACACTCATCAACAACCAAACCTTGCGACTTCTCGGAAATGGACGATGTAAATTCATCTCTCTCGTGTCGACCTAGACAGCATGGCTGGCGATGAAAGTGAAAGCGGTGTCTGTTTTCCGGGAACGGGGATTGCGCGCCGACGTGAGCCGGAGTACCGAGCCCCAATGTTTGGCAGCAAACTTAAACATAGAAAGGACAACAGCCGGCTTTTCACTTCCTTTAGACTCTAACACTGTGTTGCATCGGCGTTCAAGCAGAAAAGGCCTGGTTCACGGGTGGCCAGTCAGACCGCCGGCCAATCTTTTCCCGCTCACTCCGCCAGACTTTTCACACGGCCTCGCGCGGTGTTAGGCCGACGATTTATCATCATGCTTCTCATCTAAATCCTCGTTGCCAACATCTCCGGCCAAACCCTCGACTATAGAAAAACGATGCGCCATGCACGCGCACAAAATGCCAGCCGGAACACTCAAAATAATCAGACACAAAGCAATCAAATGTCGCCACGAACCATCTGCCTGCCCTAAAAAACTCATGCCGCCGAAAGCCAACATCAGCACCGCAAAAACTCCGCAAGCAATCCGATGCAACCAAGGCGGTAAATAATGATTTCGGATAAACGGGCGCATAGTCGGCCTAACAGGCATTCGGCCAAACCGCGGTTTGGCCTGATTCGGCAAAGGCGACAAAGCGGTTTTGGTTCATGTGGTTATCAAAGGCCAAGATATGAAGAAACGGCGCTTCACCGGTTTGGCCTAATTCGGGAGGGCGGTTTTGAGATTTGGCACGGAGCACCGGTAAAAACTCCGCCCAAGGGACGCTGTAGTCAACCTGATTTTAAAGCCTTGCCATCCGAGGTTTCGCTATGGAATTAACGTATAGGCTGCGACACCTCTCCTTTATTTCCTCTCCCCGTTCGAGGCGGAGAGGAAGAAGCCGGCTCGTGAGGATCACCGCAGGGCGGGACAGGCTGCTCGCCCCACCCGGACGGGCCGGGCTTGGCAGGTTGTATCTGCGTTTATCCGCGTTCATCCGCGGTTATAACCTTGTCCTGGAAATTTGCGCCGTTTGACAACGGCGGCTACGGATTGGCCCCTCTTTTAGGAACATTTCATGCTTTGATTCAAGGCATGCAAACTCGCAAGGCTGGAAAACACACCGGAATGAAGACTGGAATGCAGTCCCTCATCGGTTTGTGCCTGGTTGGCTACTGTCTGCTGTTCCCGGCGGCCTCGGCGGCTGGCCAGCCGTTTGGCGGATTGCTCACTGTTTCCGGCGTCAATTTCAACGGCAATAATGTCACCGTTGATAGTTTTGATTCATCGGATCCCACCAAAAGTCTTTGGCAGACCAATTGGTCTTACAATGGCCAGTATTACGGTACATAAACCACCTCACTGCGAACAGCTGATGCCATCTTGGGAACGGATAGCAGCATTTTCAATCTAGGAAACGCACAGATATATGGGTATGTCGATACGGCTCCTGGAGGTGGAGTCAGCGTTCAGAGAAATGGCTCGGTGGGCGATCTGGCCTGGGTTGGCAGCGGCATGTCAGGCATACAAACAGCTCCCACCAACCATTTTCGGACTGATATGAACATGATTTTCAATAATGCCGTGCTGCCGGCGCCGCAAAACACTTGGCATTCGACCTGGCTTTCGCCGGCCTATTTTCCAGCGGGCACCAATATTGGTGGAACGAATTATTATTACGCGATTACGAACATCGTCGGCGAACCCGGCACTCCGACGAACAAAATCTACTATATTTTGAGTCCTGTTACGGGTCAGGCGAGCATTTTCGTCGATGCCTCCAATGTGGTGCTCTATTTAACAAATGGGATTAGTATGCATACTGGCAACGCGCTGACGCTCAACACGAACAGCAGCGTTGAGATTTACTCCGGCTCCACTTTTAATGCCGGCAACGGTTTGGTGAATAATCTGACCCAATACGCACCTGCTCTTAAAATTTATGGTCTGCCTAATTGCACCAGTATCTCCCTGGGGGCTAATCCCACGTTGACCGCGTGGTTGGGCGCACCGGAAGCCAGTTTGACATTCAATGGTGGTGGCTCCTTCACCTACAATGTTGTCGGTGCGTTCATCTGTCATGATATCGAGGTCAATGGCCATTACAATTTTCACATGGATGAGGCTTTGGGAGTGTATCAACCGCCTTGGATCATTACGCAACCAACCAATCAAATTGTCCACCTCGGTTCAAACGCAGTGTTTAATGTTACCGTTGGCGGCACCCCGCTGGGCTATCGCTGGTATAGAGATCCGACATCCCCAAATCTCCTCTCCACGAACGGGTCGTCGCTCACGATGACTAATGTGCAACCTTTAGATGCGCGTAATTACTTCGTGGTGGTGACGAATTTGTACGGCTCAGCCATCAGCACCCCCGCAAGTTTGAGGATTTACACCAACGCCACGCCCACCTTGAGCGTGGATGCGGCCTCGACGAACGGGCAATTCCAGTTGGACGTTTCCGGTGTCGCGGGGCTGAACTACTCGGTGCAGGCCTCCACCAACTTAGTTGACTGGGTGCCTTTGACGACAAACGTGTCGCCGTTCAGTTTCATGGACACGAACGCAGTTCTTTTCCCACAGCGTTTTTATCGCTCCGTCTTTACGCCTTAAATTCTCGGGTGGTGGTGCGCGACCGGATTCAGATTTTTATTTGCAGGAATAACCGAACCCTGACTGAATATATAATGCTCTCGCCACCACCGTCACGCCTTGCGGCGCAAGCCAAGCAGCGCGAAGGCGCCCGTTCCAAACATGGACCACATGGAAGGTTCTGGTACCGGCTGAATCGCCAGGCCGTTAGGCTGCAGAAACCCGGAAGCGACGGTAGTTCTGACTCCATTGGGTGCGTATTCGTAGATGATGCCGGTGCCCGAATCTTCTACAAACAGGTTGCCCGCGGAGTCAAACGCCATCCCATTGACATTGGACAACCCGGTGGCAAAGGTGCTTTGCGCCCCGCCGGGGGCGATTTCGAGAATAGCGACGGAGCCGACCCCTTGCGCTACAAACACGTCGCCCGCGCCATCTGCGGCCACGCCACCGGCGTAGGTCAAACCTGAAATCACCGTGCTCTTGACTCCACCCGGTGTAATCCTGGTGACATCGCCGCCGTAGTAATCCGCCGCATACAGGTTTCCGGCACTGTCAAAGGACAATTGATTGGGACCAGACAACCCGGTGGCAAATGTGTTTTGGGCCCCACCCGGTGTTATTTTGGTAATGCTGCCCAGGAAGAAATTCGCCACGTACAGATTGCCTGCGCTGTCGCAGGCCAGCCCATGAGGGTAATTCGGCACGGTGGCAAATGTGGTCCGGGCGCCGCCGGGTGCATATTTATAGATGTTGTCGGTGCCGTCATCCGCGACAAACAGGTCGCCCGCGTTATCGAAGGCGATTCCGTACGGATTATTCAGCCCGGAGGCAAAGGTGCTTTGACCTCCACCCGGAGTGAATTCAGAGATGGAATTCGCGGAGTAATCCGCCACAAATATATTGGGTGGGGTGACCGGAAGTATATTTTGTGCGTTGGCGATAATATTAAAGGCCAGCGCGCCCGCAACTGTTATGAATAGATTTGTTTTCATGATTACCTCGAAGCCATTTTATGATTGATAAAGGACCGTATCGAACCGGGCAGGAGCCATTAGTATCAATTAAGTGTCTATCTGTCAAGCTCTAATGCCATCGGGCAGTGGTGCATTTTGGATAAATAATTGCCAAAAAAGTCAGACAAATGGTCGTTAATAGTTTATATTAGCAGGGTTAGGTTTGAAGCAATGAATGGCGACGTTACATCTCCGAAAGAAAAGATAGACGCATATGTGTCGGGGCCACAGCCAGGCGAAACACACTGGATTCAATGCAACGGTTACAGGTATTTGGGGATTTTGGAGGAAGGCGGTAAATGGAAATGCTTTGCTACAGGCGAGGAACTGAACGTCGCGGTCAAAATTCTTTCCGATTAATTCAAACCAACAGTTTCTTCCAGGGTCCAAACGTGGTGGGTGATTCCAGCTTTTTAGGAAAGCGCACGACCTGGTGAGGTGGCGAGATTCCAATGCTATCTAAACTTTTAATGCGGTGGCTGCGACAAAAGACGGGTTGAAAATTTTCAAAAACTTTCTTGGCAAACTTTCGCGAACGGCGTAAAGACGAATTGTCATCGAGAAGTTTCATTGCGGACGTAGAACTGAATTTGTAGGGCCTTGCCGGGTTCCTGCCTAATCGGAGGTAGCTCGATTCTTTGGTGACGTTTGTTCAGCCGTGCCTGCAACCGGGGCATCGGGTTTGTGCTGAAATGGTTCCGTGCCAACGGCTTTGAGAGCTTTGTGACGGAAGTGGGACAATGAAGGTATTCAGAAGGTTTCCAACCGGATGGTTATTGGTCATAGGATTGATTGTCGGACTGCATTTTCTTGACGCCCAACAGACCGAGGCGCCGGTTCCATATGGTACGGCTTCGCCGATCCTCGACTCCTCAACCGACTCTTTGTGGCTGCAAATCAGGGGTATCACCAACGGGATGGCCAACTTGGTGCTGAACAATGCCACCGGCCAGGTTTATGAAGTGCTGAGCAAAACCGATCTGACGCTGACCAATTGGACCATCGAACCCGGTGTGGTATGGCCAACGAATGCAACCGCCATGCCTTTCACGGTCTCTGTTCTTGATCGGAGCAAGTCACTGTTTATCCGGGCCGCCGACTGGACGGGCATAACGGAAAATGGCAGCATCACGCCGGATTGGTGGTTATGGAAATATTTCGGGACGCTGGATTTGTCGGACACAAACCTGGATAGCCAGGGGAACACGTTGCTTTACGATTATACCAATGGTCTGGACCCGAATGTCATCTCGTTTTCGATTTCGGTGACGAATGATGATGTCAATGATCGCCAGGTTCCGGTGCAATTGAACATCAGCCGCGGCCTGCCCGGCTACATTTCGATTGTGGACAGCACGAATTTCATACCGCCAACAGCCACGTGGGATCTCTACCAGGGTTCGAACATCGTCATCAATTTGGCTTCGGTGGAAGGCCCGCACCAGGTCTGGATCGGGTTGCGCGGCTGGCCGGCCGACGCTCGACAGACCTGGCGGATGGCGGAGCTGACACTCGACACTACACCGCCGGTCTTGTGGGTGACCAATCCCGGCCGCAGCATCGTTTCGCAGCCGCTGATTCAGGTGCAGGGAGTTGTCAATGAATCATTGAGCGGCCTGACTTTTGACGTGAGCAACGCGGTCGGCGTGGTCACCGGCCGGTCGGGCTATATCATCGGTCAATTTTACGACACCAATTCAAAGGCCTTCACGACGAACTATTTTCAATGTTACGACCTGGCGCTGGCTGATGGTCTGAACACCGTCACGCTGCATGCGACCGATTTGGCGGGCAACACGGCTGCGGCCGCCTTTGGTGTAACGCGGGATTATTCGAGCGACACCACGCCGCCGGCCCTGACGGTTCTTTGGCCGCCAGACGGAGCATCCATCAGTGGCAGCCAATTTTCGTTGCGGGCACAGGTGGACGATAATAATGCCGAGGTCACGGCGCAAATTGTGGATGCCAACGGCAACACAAACACTGTTGAAGGTTCGGTGCAACGTGATGGAACAGTTTGGGCGAAGGACCTGCCGCTGGGCATGGGTCAAAATACCGTGACGCTGACGGCAACGGACGTGGCCGGCAACACGAGCACGGCCGGCATAACTGTCAATCAAAGCGCAGTGATTGTAACAATGGATCCGCTTCCGAGCGGCCAATGGAACCAGCCTTCCGTGAGCGTCGGTGGCAGGATTAGCGACGCCAGTTACAGTTTGACCGTCAATGGAGTTTCGGCAACGGTCAACAACGACGGAACATGGAGCGCGGACAATGTGCTGGTGAGCTCCACTGGCACGGCCGTCTTTGACGTGGTAGTGCGGGCCAATTCCGGTCAGCAAATGATGGCCCTGCCCAACGACGACACGCCTTCCAGTGGCGATCAACAGTTCAGCCGGCCGCAGCCGGCATCGGTGGCCCTGGCCGCGTGTGGTTGGAACTCCGGTTTTTGGGTCAATCTCCACGGAACCGATTTTGACGTGTGGGAAGGCGGCCAGTTCATTGAGCACGTAACGCAGGATTGCTGGCGATCTGAAACCGACGTTGACGCCGGGAGTTGGGATGGCACGAATTACTTCGGCTACACTACCTGGGATAACTGGAATGGGGTCTGCACGGACCCGGTCGTTCGTCGTGGTGCCCTTGACGGAGATACCGAAGACGTTTCGTGGGGACAATCTGCCAGCGGGTATTATGTTGTATTTTGTGAAGGGGGCGATTATGGGCCGCCGGATTATGTACCCTGGAAAGAATGGGATGACGAAGGCACTAAAATCGAATTGGACACCGGGACGGGAACACCCGGCACGTTGAAGAGCTTCTTGATCCTGGCCGATGGAGTTAACTATGTCAAAATTGACGGCAATTGGTGGAGAGTCCCCATGCCGCCCGAATGGTTGACAGTCGATGGTCGACCATTGCTGGACACCGGCGGGCAGAATGTTGGGTCTTATGGACAAAATTGGGGCGCAACTGGTCTGCAACTTCCATCGGGTGCCCAAATCGACGTCACGCCCGTCACGCGGAAAAGCGGGAACTATGACTTTGACGTCAGGGTCTTTGAACTTGAACCGCCGGCAGTGGACGCCAATCGGGATGGGCAAATCAGTTTTGACGCCCGGGACCGGACCACCGCTTCCAATCCGTATCGGTTTTGGATTAACAACGACCACGACGGATATGACAGTGCCATTGAGGATTACGATGATTTGGACCCGTCCACTGGCTCGGACGCGAACAACCTGATCATCAGTTGCACGCGCGACTTGGAGGATTACTCGAGGCTTTGGATCGATACTGCGGGCATTACCGGAGAACTGCAAAACGGCACACTGCTTCTGGCCTTGGAATGGAAAGAGGCCGCGGGTGATCCGCAAATGCAGTTCTTTCAAGCGGCGGAAACCAATGGCGGAACACTTTACTTGACGAATACCACCACGGCCGCGCTACAAATTTCCGGTTTCGGCACACATATTATTGAGCTGGCGCATCGCAATGTGCTGACCAAATACAATCCGTTTATCTTTCCGCCGGGCTTTTGGGCGGACCTTTCCGACGACCAGCCGGTGGCGCATCTGCTGTTTGACGGCGTCAGCCGCGGCAGCGGGCAACTGGTGGTCGCAATTTACAAAAACGACGGTATGACCAAGCTGGCCGAAAGTCCGCCGCTTTACCTGAATTTGCAGGACGTGAAGGAAATGTACGAACGCTGGACGGTGGGAGATAACCCGGGTTCTCCACCCGCGTCAAGGGCAAGCCTGGTTATTACACCCTATGCTTACGATTCGACCATTCCAGCGGAGAACAATTACATCCTGTTCGTTCATGGCTGGAATCTCGCGCCGTGGGAGAGGGATGCATTTGCTGAAACGGCGTTTAAACGGCTCTATTGGCAGGGTTACAAGGGGCATTTTGGCGCGTTCCAGTGGCCGACGGGATATGGGTTTGGCAACTGGAAAACCGTCGTGAATGATCCGGATAATTTTGACGACAGCGAATACAATGCATGGCATTCTGCGCTAGGCTTGGTTGGGCTTTTGATCAACCTTAACAGCAGTTATCCCGGCCATGTTTATTTATTTGCTCACAGTATGGGTAATGTGGTCGCCGGCGAGGCGTTGAAGTTGGCAGGCTCAACTCAGGTTGTGAACACCTATGTCGCCATGCAGGCCGCAATCGCAGTTCATTGCTATGATCAATCAGCAGGTTTCCGCACTGTGCCTTGGGCGCTTGATAACGGCACACCGGATCGCTATGCAAATTATCCCGCCAACAACGGGCCGTGCTATTTCAACGGCATAGCCGGCGCAGGAAGTTTCATCAATTTTTACAATCCATACGATTGGGCATTGGAACCGGACCATTGGCAATTGGATCAGGATCTAAAACCTGACATTGATTGTTCATGGGATGGAACGCACTTCATTATGGAAGGAGAGGAACTGGATTTTCCGACTTCCACTTATGCAATATTCGCTTACTGCGACGAGGCGCGCTGCTTTGCGCTGGGTGCGCAGGCAAATATGGGGGGAAAATTCACCACCGCTCAGCAAGTTGATTTAAGTCAATCACCATTCATTTTTGGAGACCAACATAAAGATCACAGCGGAGAATTTAATTCGGATAACATGAATCGCTCACTATTTTGGAATGAGACACTTAGTAAAATGAGATTGAAATAATATGCGACCCAAAGTTTTATTATTTATTGGTTCTGTTATTGCCCTGGTGTTGGCTTTGTTAATTTTTTGGCAGCAAAGACAAAGCGACACTTCGCCAAAAAATGAAGCGCAAAATGGTCAAGTCGCTCCGGCTATTTCAAATGTTCCGGCAATATTGAAAGAAACTAATAACTCGCCTTATGCAAATGTTTCTTCGTCAGCGAGCCAGTTGTCAGTGGTTAATGACAGAACTAAAACAAATAAAATCCGGGAATTCATGGAATCTCAAAACAAACCGATTGAATTTTACGGTCAGGTGGTGGATCAAGATGGACGTCCATTAGCAGGTGCAAGCGTGAAAGGTGAAGCTCTGCACGTAAAAGTTATTGCTCCTACCGCTTGGGGCGACGAAGATCAAGTCATTCCAATTGAAAAGGAAACAGACCCGATGGGGCGTTTTGAAATTCAAGGAATTTCTGGCAGAGCTGTAGAATTGGAGTCTGTTCAAAAAAACGGTTACGAAGCCGAACCCGTAAAACGTGCTTGGGGGACTACGGAAGGTACTTTTGAAATTCCAGTCATTTTCAAAATGTGGAGTACGAATATTCACGAGCAACTTATAACTGGCGAAAAGAAGTTTTCAATCATACCGGATGGCAGGTTGTATGTGATTGACTTGACTAAAGGCGCCATCGCCGAGTTTGGCACCGGTGATTTGAAAGTTTGGATAAAACGGCCAGAGCAAGTTACCTATGGCCAGAGATATGATTGGTCGTGTGAAGTGGACGTGGTCAACGGCGGGCTGATAGAAGAACCTGTTGGTTCGGTCATGTACGTAGCACCGACAGAGGGTTACGTTTCGTCGTTCCAATTTGAACAAAAAATTGATAGTGGTTGGGGTGACTCGACTGGCGCAAAGCCATTTTATGTCATCCTGAACAATGGCCGAGAATACGCGCGCATCACTATTGAATTGTATGCGTACTATAACGACCAAATCCCTGGATTGATTCGCCTGTCGTATGCCATCAATCCATCGGGCTCACGGATTTTGAAACCTTGAGCACAGTTTTTTACTGCCTTAACTGCGGCGGGCGGGGGGTGAAGAATTCAAACTTCAGGCCGTCCGCATTGGCGTTGCCGCTGTACACGGTAAAGTAAAAGTATTTCGCCACCTGGTCGTAATCCGGCAACAACGAAAAATCCAGCCAGTCGCCCAAACTGCCGCTCCACATGCGCATTAGCACGTTGTTCATGCTGCCTGTTGAGTTGGGGTCGTCTTTCAAAGCCGCAAACATCGAGCGCATCAGCTCGCGCTGGTTTTCGTACCCGAACAAACCGTTGCCGGTGCCGCCGACGTGTTGGATGGCGTCGCTCAGGCCGTCGGTCTCGCGCAGGGGTTTGGCGTGGCTTTCGGCACTGCGCAAATAGTCTTCAACCATCGACTGGGTCCCCGAAATGGCCACGTAACCGCCGCTGGCGGTGCAGTAAAGCGAACGCGGCGCGGTCTGGGTCCCACCGGCGGTCGCCCGGGGGCGCTGCGGAATCGTATAGATTTTCCGGCCCAGAAAATCTCGCGTCGGCGCCGGGGTCTCCGCGGACGCACCCATGCCCAGGACGCCCTTGAGCGCCAGCGCGGTCTGGTCCGGATGCGGCGAGGCGAAGATGAAAATGGACGGCGGCTGGTTCAAGTCGGCCAGGGTCGTGCCCGTGGGCTTTTTCTGGTAACTGATCCAGTCGTCGCCGAGGTTGGCGATGAGGTTCTTGCGAATGTCGAAGTTCGGGTCCTGTTGCTGGGCGCTGGAATTGGCGATGTCAATGAACGAATTCAGGCTGGCGCTGGCCATGGGTGAAATTTCACCGAGCATTTTTTGGAGTGTGGCCCACGATTGCTGGCCGTCCACGCGCCAACGGAAGAATTTCACGGCGTCGGCGGGCACAAAGGTCGGCGGGTTCGCGTCTTTCTGGTTGGCGCTGATTATTTTAACCAATCCTTCCCGGGTGGACTCCGGCGCGGAGATGTAAAAGTCCGCACTGGCCCCCTCGTGCGATTGGCGGCAGGCGAAACTGATGCTCTTCAAACCGGTCAGTCCCGACGCGTTGAGGATCTTTGTCCACGGAATGGCGGGCAGGGGACTGGGCGCATCGGGGTTCGGCTCCGCCTCTGGAATCTGGGCCAGCACATTGAAAAAGTCTTTGGTGTTAAACCAGCCGTAATAGAGCGGCGAGCCGTGAAATTGCGAAATCCGGTCCGCGGCGAACACCGGGTTGTCGTTCAAAGAAGGGTTGGAACCCCCGGTCAGCCGCGAGGCAACGGTTTCAACGACTGATTTCGAGTTGCCGGCGATCATTAACGATTCAAATTGGCCGACGTACAGTTTACCCGGCGGCGGCGGCTTGTTTTCCTTGCCCAGTTCCTGAACGGGCTGGGCGGTGGGGAAAATTTTGGCGAGGACGCCGGGCATGTCATTGCTGGAGAGTGTCACGACCGAGAATTGAATGCCGTGCAAGGTTTCGGTCTGGAGCGATTTGCCCGCGGCCACCCATTTATGACGGAGATTGGCCAGGTTGGTTTTGAGCAGGTTGCTCTTGTTCTGGGAGTCGAGCAACAGCAGCAAGCCGGGGTTGGCATCGTTGGTGCCGTTCCAGCCGTTCCGGGTGAGGGCGAACGCAAACTGGCCCTGCATGAGGCCGGTAAAGTCATCCAGTTTCACCCCCAGATCACGTTCCAACGGGGCGACGAATTCCGCCTGCCATTTCGCGACGAACTTGTCGTGAAACGGTTTCATGGCCGGGTCGTTCCAAAAAAGCCATTGGGGTGATTGATGGCCGGCGGCCCGCAACGCCGTGCAATCGGGTGCATCCAGCAGAAACAAGGTGTCCGCCGGCAGCAGATTTTCCACGGGTGGAATCGCGGCGTGAACGGGGGTGGCCAGCGTCAGCAGAGCGGCAAACAGCGCCGCGAAAATCACGGTCGTCCATCCGCGGGCTAAAGACATCGAGTGGTGACTCAATTTGCAAATTTCGGTGGGGCGAGCAGCCTGTCCCGCTCTGCGGTGATCCTCGCGAGCCGGCGTTAGCGCACCGAAGTTTTCCGAAGGCGGCTCGTCAGTAGCCTCGCCCCACCAAACTGCACCACTATCAGACATCGGCTTTGTTTTCATAATAGGATTCCGCATCTTAAAACCAACGAAATCAGCACCAAACGTGCCGCGCCATGCGGGGACAACGCGTCCGCCGGGCGGGTGAGGGATACAATCGGTTCATTATTCTGCCGGCTTGTGGCTGGTGGGCCCCGGCGGTTCAAGATAACGATAGGGAGTGTTTGGATTATCAGTGGAATACGCAAACGCATCGCGATGATCCAGGAAATTCCTCACCAGTTCAACCGGAATGGCAAACCCGAGGCCTTCGCCGAACATGATTTTCATGTTGGTCACGCCGATGACATTGCCGGCCATGTCAAACAGGGGGCCGCCGCTGTTGCCGGGATTGATTTGCGCGGTCGTTTGCAGGTAGAGCTCGCCTTCCATTTCGCGCGTCTTGGTGCTCAGGATGCCTTCGGTTACCGTGCGTTCCAGGCCCATCGGACTGCCGATGGCGAAAACCGCCTCACCCACACTCAGCGCGTCCGAATTGCCGAGCGTGACGTACTTGAATTTGGGCGCGTTCTTGTCTTCAATTTTCAGCAGCGCGAGGTCTTGAAACTTGTTGATGGCCACGATGCGCACCTTTTTGTAGCTCTCCCGGTCCAGCTGGCCGTCCACCTGCCGGTAAACTTCCACGGTGATTTCCGTCTCGCCTTCGATGACGTGGAAATTGGTAATCAGATAACCGTCGGCATTGATGAAAAATCCCGAACCCAGGCCGCCCGGGGTGCGCACCTGCACGACGGCCTCGCCGATTTGTTTGACGAGGTCACGCACATCGCTCACGGTGGCCGTATGGGCGCCGTCGGTGTTATAGAACTGTGCCGGCGTGTTGACGCCGAGGAGCGGGCTGGCGGTTGCGGTCAGCCGCGTCAGCGCGTTGTTGGCCTGGGAAATTTTGATAATGGCACTGCGGGGCACCACCAGCACCGTGTAACCCACGTCCACCACCACGGCATCCGGCTTTTCAATGAGGATTTTGCCGGTGACCGCGTCGTTGCCCTTGAGCTGGATGGTATCGGCGAATGCGGCGCTCAGGCCGGAGAGGAACAAGGCCGACAAAACTAAATACTTATAGAACGACATTTGTGAAGAATAATGCAACTGCGGGGATTTGACAAGTAAACGGCGGCCGAATTTCATCCAAAATAACCATTGCCGATCGCGCCGATTCTGCTATCCTCACCCGCTCTTTCGCCGTTGTTGGCGGAAGAGCAAACGGCCTTGAATTTCCGCCTTTAAGTGAAGGTGGAGGCCGAACAACATCAAACTTAATCCCGTCTTCCGCGGGATGCCTTGAAATGTAGCGGCGGTCTGTGACCGCCGAAAAACGACGATCATTGAGCGCCGATAGAGAATTCGAGGCCTTAACCAAAGGAAATCTGTGCTTAGCATTGGCATTAAAGAGTTATTGGAATCCGGTGTTCATTTCGGACACCAGACGCGGCGTTGGAACCCCAAGATGAAGCCGTTCATCTTCGACGCGCGCAATGGCATTCACATCATCGACCTCAGCAAAACGCTCACCCAGCTCGAGGCGGCGTGCAACTTCCTGTCCGAGACGATCCGCAAGGGCGGCAAGGTGGTGTTTGTCGGCACCAAAAAACAGGCGCAGCAATGCGTCAAGGAAATGGCCCGCGATTGCGGCCAGTTCTACGTGACCGAGCGCTGGCTCGGCGGCACGTTGACGAATTTCAACACCATCAAACGTTCCATCGCGCGCCTCAAGGAAATCGAGAAAATGGACGCCGACGGCTCGCTGGCTCATTACGTCAAGCAGGAGCAGGCGGTCATCCGCCGCGAAGCCGGCCGGCTGCATAAGTATTTTGACGGCATCCGCGCCATGGACCGGGTCCCCGCAGCGATGTTCGTGGTGGACATCAAGCGCGAGCACAACGCGGTCGCCGAGGCACGCAAGCTCAAGGTGCCGATTATCGCGCTGGTGGATACCAATTGTGACCCCGACCTGGTGGACTATCCGATCGCGGCGAACGACGACGCCATCCGTTCCGTGCGCATGGTTCTGGCCACAATTGGCCAGATTATCACGCAGGCGAGCGCCGAGTTTGAAGCCAAACACGCGCGCCGGCCTGCGCCGGAAGAAGCCGCTCCCGCTGAAGTCCCACCGGTTCTGGCGGCACCGGCTGAAACTGCGCCACCGGCTCCGGTGGCCTGATTCCAGGCGCTCTCAACTTTCAACTCGCGACTGATTTTTATATGGCTGAAATTACTGCTGCTGACGTGGCCAGGCTCCGGGAAATGACCGGGGCAGGCATGATGGACTGCAAAAAGGCGCTCGTTGAAGCCAAAGGCGGCCTCGATGGCGCCGTGGAAATTCTGCGTAAAAAGGGCCAGGCAACCGCCGCCGTGAAATCGGCACGTGATGCGAAAGAGGGCGCCATTGTCCAATACATTGCGCCCAACGGCAAACTGGGCGTGCTCGTGGAGGTGAACAGTGAATCGGACTTTGTAGCGCGCAATGAGACCTTCCGCGCGTTTTGCGACGAGGTCGCGAAACGTTACGCGACGGAGGCCAATCCGAATCTCGAGGCCGAACGCCAGGCGATTGTCGCCAAAATCCGCGAGAACATCAAAATCGCCCGGCACGCGAAGATGGAAGTGAATGGCAACGGGCTGATTGCCGGATACATTCACACCGGCGCGAAAGTGGGCGTGCTGGTGGAAGTGGGTGCGGGCAAGGCCGAAACGGTGGCCAAAGACGAGTTCAAGCAGCTCGTCAAGGACATCACGCTGCAAATTGCGGCGGGACATCCGCACGCCGTTTCCCGCGAACAGGTGCCGGCGGACGTCATTGCCAAGGAACGCGAGATCGCCTCGCAATCCGACCGTTTGAAAGGCAAACCGGCGCAGGCGCTGGAGAAAATTTTGCAGGGCGTCCTGGAAAAGTTTTATCAGACCTACTGTCTCGTGGACCAGGGCTTTGTGAAACGGAATTCCGAAGTGAGCGTGAAGGAACACGTGGCGCAAATCGGCAAGCAACTCGGTGATGAAATCACCGTCCGCCGGTTCGTGCGGTTCCAGCTGGGCGAAAGCCTGGCCAACTGACAATTGCCGGACCAGAGGCACCTCGTTCCGGGCAGGGTATCAGTTTGGTGGGGTGAGCAGCCTGTCCCGCTCTGCGGTGATCCTCGCGAGCCATCGTCACCAACCTTTGACGCGCCCGAGCCGGCTCTTCAGGAGCCTCGCCCCACCAAACTGTGCCACTTGTGCCACTGCCCCTTTTCGGGTGGTGGTGCGTTTTGCGCGGGTAGGGACGCCGGGCTGCGGCGTCACCGTCCGCGTTCAGCGGACGGAACCTGCAACGCTATGAATCATCCGGTGTTTCGTTGCGCCGCTGAACGCGGCGCGGTCATCGCAGCGCGATGACCCTGCCCGAAATTGCCAGAATGTACCACAACCCGCTTTCGCTTTGGTTTGACGATTCATGTGGAGGCTGTTAAAAATTACGCGATGCTGCGAGTTTTCAAATCTGCATGAGTACCAACAAACCACCCAAATTTTCCCGCATTCTCCTCAAGCTCAGCGGCGAGGCGCTGGGCGGCAAAGACGGTATCGGCATTTGTCCGGAGGGGGTGCATCTGATGGCGCAGCAAATCCGCGAGGTGCGCGATCTCGGTGTGCAGGTGGTGGTGGTCGTGGGTGGCGGAAACATTTTCCGCGGGCTGCCGGGCAGCGAACGCGGCATTGAGCGGGCCACGGGCGATTACATGGGCATGCTGGCGACGGTCATCAATGCGCTGGCGTTGCAGGACGCGCTGGAAAAACTCGGCGCCCCCACGCGCGTGCAAAGCGCCATCGCCATGTCGCAGGTCGCCGAACCGTTCATCCGCCGCCGCGCGGTGCGGCATCTGGAGAAGGGCAGGGTGGTCATCTTCGGCGGCGGCACCGGCAACCCTTATTTTTCGACCGATACGGCCGCGGCGCTGCGGGCCAATGAAATCGGGGCAGAGGTCATCCTGAAGGCAACCAAGGTGGACGGTGTTTTTGACAGCGACCCCAAGAAAAATTCCAAGGCAAAGCGTTACGAGCAAATCACGTATCTGGAGGCGCTGCAAAAGCAGCTCAAAGTGATGGATTCCACGGCGTTCTCGCTGTGCATGGACAACAAAATGCCCATCATCGTTTTCGACTTTGCCCAGCCGCACAACCTGCGCCGCGTGGTGCTGGGTGAAAAAGTGGGCACGCTGGTGACGGGTTGAGGCGGAGGCAGTTATCGGCACCTGAAGGCGGCAGGTGTTTCCCGGATTGCAATTCCTCTGAAATGGGAGGATTGATGTCTTATGAGATTTGCCTCCCGTCAGGACGCGGGCCGTCAATTGGGGGAACACCTGCGCCAACAGGGTGTGGAGGTTGAGCTGGTGCTGGGTTTGCCGCGCGGCGGCGTGGTGGTCGCGGCCGAGGTGGCGCGCCGATTGGAGCGGCCCCTGGATGTGCTGGTGGTCCGCAAAATCGGGCATCCGTGGCACCGCGAGTTTGCGGTGGGAGCTTTGGCCGAACCCGACGTGGTCATTTTTGACCGGGCGACCCTGGCGGAGGTGCCGGCGCCGCGCGGACAGTTGGATAAGGTGGTGGCCGAGGAGATTGCCCGATTGCGCGAGTACTGCTTTCATTTTCATGGTTCCAGTTCGCCGGTGCTCCAGAACAAGAGCGTATTGCTGGTGGACGACGGTCTGGCGACAGGTGCGACGGCCGAAGCTGCAGTGCTTTCAGCCAAACGGCAGGGTGCGCGCCGGACGACGCTGGCCGCGCCGGTCGCCTCGACCAGCGCCGTCGAACGGTTGCGGCACGTGGCGGATGAAGTGGTAACCTTGATCACGGACGCCGGTTTTGAAGCGGTTGGCCAGTATTATGACGAATTTTCCCAAACCGACGATGAAGAGGTCCTTGCGTTGCTGCACGCCGCGGCGCTGCGGGGGGCATGAACCGGCCGGCGATTTTTTTCAAAATCCACATGCCTGAACTTCCCGAAGTTGAAGTGCTCACGCGCCATTTGCGCCCGTTGCTGCTCGGCAAAACCATCCGCGGCATCAGCGTGCGGCGCGCCAAGGTCCTGGCGCCGACCACGCCGGGAGAGTTCCGCCGGACTTTGCTGGGCGCGAAATTCACCGGTCTCGCGCGGCGGGGAAAGTACCTGATGTTCCGGCTCGACGGCAAACGGGCGGGTAAACCGATAACGTTGCTCGGTCACCTGGGCATGACGGGGCGGATGTTTCTCGCCCGCAAGCATGAGCGTCTGCCGGTCCATGCGGCGGTGATTTTTGATTTGGGCCGGGAAAGTTTTATTTATGAAGACACGCGCTACTTCGGACGCCTGACACTGGACGGCTCGGCGACGGCGAAATTGGGGCTGGAACCTTTGAGCCGGGATTTTCAACCGGCAACGTTCGCGCGGGCGTTGAGACGTTTCCGGCAAGCCATCAAAGTCAAATTACTCGACCAGATGCTCGTGGCCGGGGTGGGGAATATCTACGCCAGTGAAGCGCTCTTTCGCGCACGACTTTCGCCGAAACGGGCGGCCAACAAACTGACCTCCAGGCAAATCGGACGTTTGAGAAACGCGATTCGCAAGGTGCTGGCGGAAGCCATTCGCTGGGGCAGCACGGTGCCGTTGAATTTTGACGGCAATAATTCGGATGGCCTTTTTTATTTCGGCCGCGCATCAGGAGCGCCGGATTTTTACGAGGAACGATTGCAAGTCTATGATCGGGAAGGGCAGCCCTGTCCAAACTGCCGTCGTCCCATCCGGCGCATGACCCAGGCGGCGCGGAGCACGTATTATTGCCCGCATTGCCAGCGTGGCTGACACGGGACGCGCGTGGAATCCGTTTGACGCAACGTTGAGTGGTCTGTAAATTTGGTGCCCTTTGGATTCCAGAGTAGCTCAATGGTAGAGCAATCGGCTGTTAACCGATGGGTTGCAGGTTCGAGCCCTGCCTCTGGAGCCAATCCGTGCCAAAGAAAGAAGCTCCTGTCAGCGGTTTCCGCCAGGTCCAATGAGGCTTGCGTGAAGGCAAAATTCAAACGCTGACGCCTGCTAATTTCTTCTTCAGCTGCCAGATCATGCATTTCCAGCCGTGGTTCTATTTTGAAACTGCCCCGGATGAGGGCCGGTTCGTGGTGTTTGACTCCTCGGTCCATGGGTGTCCTCCCGGCGTCACCTCGCCAATTTCAATGCGCCCGCTGTAAAAGTCGTCAAAGAGTTTATAGGCTTGCGGGTCGTATTGCTTGAGACCATCAGGTCCGTCGGCCGGTTTCGGGCCGGTCATTCCCAGATCGCCATGTGTGCCGAAATACCACATGGACAACTCGGCAAAAAATTCATCGGCGTTGGACGCCGCGTAGGCCCCCTTCCAAAGTCCTCCGGCCAGAGAATGCCGATACTGTTGGTTGAATATTTCAACCACGTTCAGCGGGATCCCGTGCTGGCGAATAGCGTGGGCGAATTCATGGGTCAGAATGTCGCGTCCGTAGTAATGGTCATTCTTAAGCTGGAGCAGGTTTTCCTCGCCGCAGGACGTCAACCGCCCACCCAGACCGCGGGTTCGTTGGTCGATCGTTTCGCCGTGATATTCCGGAAGGGGCTTGCCTTTGAGATCGCGGAATTCCGGCAGGTCTGAGGTGACCTGATGCTGGCCGATGATATGCACCTCGACGCCCGATGCCACGAGATTGGAGGCCACGACCGGCAAATGTTCGAGTTGCCGGGAAATCCGGTCGTACGCCACGTATAAGGCCTTATCCGACACCACGGCGGGCGCTTTGACGGGGATGCCGTGGCAAATGAGTTCCTTGGTGAAGAAGCCGTGTTCCGGAGGATCGAGCGGGATGATCCGGGGCCGGGTCACTGCGACCGTTTGGTCAGTGGCCTGCCCGGTGTTTGCGCTGATGGCAGCCAATGCTGAAAGAACAATTACAATCAGTCCGGATTTGTTCATAAGATGGGTGAAATGCCACTGCGGTACGTTGTTGATGGCGCGTGCCGCAAGCCGCACAGCCCGGCGATGCGATTCAAATAGACACGCCATGCCATTTTCGTCTCGTCAATGTCCGGTTAGAACCAGGCTGCGTTCGATTTGCGCCACCGCGCGTTTCTGGCCGTTTGGAGAAAATGACTTCGGACGTGTTTGCATTAACGTTTCGATTTCGTCCGCCTCGATAGGTATGCCGGCCATCAAGTCCACCGGGCCCTTTTCCGTCACCAGCACGTCGTTCTCCAACCGCACGGCGAATCCTTCTTCGCGGATATAAATGGCGGGTTCGACGGTAATGATCCAGCCGGCTTGAAAGGGCTGGGAGGTATTTGCCGGGTCGTGGACCCCCAGGCCAAGTGGGTGCCCCACGCCGTGCATGAAATACTTTTTGAACGCCGGTTGGTCCGGATCCTGCCGGCTGATCTGGCGCATCGTCAGCAAGCCCAGGTCCACCAATTCCTTTTCAACCAGCTGCTCGGCTTCTTTTTGCCAATCTCGCGGCTTCTTGCCCGGGGTTAATCCCTCAATACACCGGCGCAACATCCGCAGGACCGCATTATAAACTTGTTTTTGCCGGCGCGTGAAACGGCCGTTTACCGGAATGGTACGGGTCATGTCGGCATTGTAATTGGCATACGACGCGGCGACGTCCAGCAGCAATAATTCACCCTCGCTGCACACGGAGGAGTTGCTGACGTAATGCAGGCAACAGGCGTTGACCCCGGTCGCGATGATCGGCAGATAGGCGAACTGGCTGCCGCGTCGGATGAATTCGTGCGCGAACTCGGCTTCCACTTCGATCTCCCGTACGCCGGGCTTGATAAATTTGAGCGCGCGCAAAAATCCGGCCGCCGTCAGATCGCAAGCCTTGCGAATCAAGGCGACTTCGATGGGCGACTTGACGGCACGCAACTGGTGCATCAACGGCGCCAGCCGGCGGTGGTCGTGCAGCGGATAACGGCGCAGGGTCTCGGCGGTAAAGCGGGCCTCACGGCTTTCGACTTCAATGACGGCACGATGATGTTCGTTGCTGTTCAGGAAGACGTGTTCGCACTCACACATGAGCCGATGGAACAGCCGGGGAAATTCCGAAAGCCAGTGGATATGCCGGAGACCGCTGATTTTTCGTGCCTCCTCTTTGGTGAGTTTGTGTCCTTCCCATAACTCATTCTCGGCGGTCGGTTCCCGCAGGAACAGCAATTCACGGTGCTTCGCGTCGTCCGCGTGAGGATACAACACCAGGATGGTTTGCTCCTGGGCAATGCCGGTAAGGTAGAACAAGTCGGAATTGGGAATCATCGCCAGGGTTCCGTCACCATTGGCTGGCGGGACATCGTTGGCGTTGATGACCGCCAGCGAATTCGGCGGCAACACGCCCTTCAACCGCTCGCGGTTGGAGATGAAAAGTTGCGGGTCAATTGGTTCGTGGTGCACGGAAAAACCTTTTCCATCAAGCGTCTTTAACAATTCAGGCTAATTGCAATTATAACTTCGATATCCAGTACCGCCAACTCGAGTCGAACGGTTTTCGCTTTTCCAGGAAAGCTTTCACCGTCAACCTTGGCCATGGCAACTGAAAATTTTCTGCATTCAGTTTAACCTGAACCGGATATAAACGCCAATACAGGAAATCCACAGGAACCTATCAAATATCACCGTAACCAGTTTTCTTTTTTACTTACTTATGCGCATGATGAGGCGAGCTTCGCTCCAGCCTGAAGCCGAGCGCCCGGAGCGTGCCATACGAAAGGGTTTCATGAAATACACGGTCTCTTTGCTCTTGTTGGTCGGTCTGCCTGGCCGGATATTGGCGGTCGAACCGCTGATTGACGCAAGCGATACATGGCCACATCCCATTCCCTGCCGGATTCAGGACGGTCCCAACCCGGACCTGTTTGTCATGACCCTCGGCCCGGTCAAAACGTCCATCGCGCAGGGGACGTTTGATCCGATTACGGATGAAGTCGCGTTGAACGACGGCACCGTCGTATCGAATTATTACCGGGTCGCGCTGGGTGCGAAGTTTTATCAACCGCTGGACAAATCGCATTTTCCCCTGCCGCCCTCCGGCTGGTGTTCGTGGTATTACTATTACAACCGCATCACCGAAACCGAGGTGAAGCGCAATGCCGCGTGGCTCGCCGCGAACCTGAAGGATTATGGCGCAAAGTATGTGCAAATTGACGATGGCTGGCAGGGCGGTGACGGTCCCGTGGGGTGGCGGGACTGGACCAGGGTCAACGGGCAACATTTCCCCGGCGGCATGGCTGCCCTGGCCGCTGACATTAAATCACTCGGTTTGGAACCCGGCCTTTGGCTTGCGCCTCACGGCCAGAGCAACCCGCAGGTGGTGAGCAATCATCCGGACGTTTTTCTGCTGAGGCCGGATGGCACGACCGCTTCGGACACCTGGGAAGGCAGGTTCCTGGTGGACCCGACCACGACCGCGACGCAGGACTATATGCGCGACCTGTTCACCCGACTGGTTGGCTGGGGTTACGACTACTTCAAAATTGATGGCCAACCCATCGTGGTGGACGAATACGGCCGCCGGAAGGAATTCATGAAAAATCCGTCTGACGACGCGGCCGGACTATACCGCAAAACCCTGGACACCATTCGCGCCGCCATCGGGCCGGACCGTTACCTGCTTGGTTGCTGGGGCATTCCGCTCGAGGGCGCAGGCATCATGAACGGATCGCGCACGGGCGGCGACGTGGTGCTGGGGTGGGGCGGATTCCAGGTCGCGTTGCAGCCGACGATGCAATACTACTACCTGCACAACATCGTCTGGTATTGCGATCCGGATGTGATGCTGGTGCGCCCGCCGCTCACGTTGGATCAGGCCCGCGTCTGGGCCACGCTCGAAGGACTGACCGGCCAGGCGTTGATGTCCAGTGACCGGTTGATGGATTTGTCCGAAGACCGCGTCGAGTTGCTGCGCCGGGTCTATCCGGCCACCGATATCCGGCCGCTCGACCTGTTTCCCAGTGAACGGAACAAACGCATCTGGGATTTGAAGATCCATCAGCCGGGCCGCAGTTACGACGTCGTGGGCGTGTTTAATTTCGACACGGCCAAAGCCGGGCAAATTCTCCTGAAATGGAAGGACCTGGGATTGCCCGAAGACAAACCCGTTCACGTCTTCGATTTTTGGAATCAGGAATATCTCGGCGCCTGGTCGGCGGGAATGGCGGTTGACGTGGTCCCGACCAGTTGCCGCGTGCTTACGTTGCTGCCCGACAATGGCCGCATCCAGTTGATCTCCACCAGCCGTCACATCACCCAGGGCTGGGTGGACCTGGTCGCGCTTGACCAGGATGCCGCCGGTGACACGTTCAGGGGAACCAGCCAGGTCATCAAAAATGACCCTTACGAATTGCGCTTTGTGTTCCCGCGCGGCACCAACTACGTTGTTACAAGTGCCGTGGCCCGGGTTGGCTGGCGCAAATTGCCGGTAAAAATTCTCAATCACCAGGGTTGGGCGGCGGTGCGGATGACTTCGCCGAAAACCCAGGCAGTGAAATGGGAGGTGCAATTCGCGCCGGCTGACTCTTATCGTTTCCCGCCTTCGGAGCCAAACGGGCTTTGGCTGGAGCGCGTTGGCCTCGATGGCGTCAACCTGCACTGGCGCGAGCAATACTATCTGAACGCGGGATATCAGGTTTATCTCAACGGCCAGCGCCTCGGTTACGCGCCACAAGCCAGTTTCCCCGTTCGCGGCCTGGACCCGCACGCCAATAACGCCGTCGAAGTAAGAACGGTCGAAGCCGACGGGTCGGAGAGTCCGCGCTCTGCCCGGTTGAGTTTCACGCTGGCTGCGCTGCTTCCGGCGGAATTATCGTTGACCCAGCTTGAACCGCTCCGTGCGACCGGCCGCTGGCGCGGGTTTGAACTGGACGAGATGCCTTCCGGCGCGCCGCTCGCGCTCGGCGGAAAACGTTATGAGCGCGGGTTGAGTTCCTTTGCCGGCTCAGAAATCGCGTATGACCTCAAAGGACTTTATGACACCTTCTCGGCGCTGGTGGGTCTGGATGCCGGCGCCAATGAAAATGGCAACGCCGAGTTTATCGTCCTGGGTGATGGCAAGGAACTCTGGCGCAGCGGCGTTCTTAAAAAGTCCGATGAACCCAGGCCTGTGCAAATCAGTATCACCGGGGTTCACAAGCTCTTGTTGCGCACCACGGGCACCGGCGAGCGATTCCGCCGCGCGCAGGCTGATTGGGCCGAGCCAAAGGTTACCAGACAAGCCGAACAATGAGCTTCTGGAACCCCGGTCGCTGTTCCTGAACCGAAATCATGGAAACTGAACTGGCGGGAAAAGTGGTTATCGTGACCGGCGCTTCCGGTGGCATCGGTTCCGCCATCGCCCGGCGATTTGCCGGCGAAGGCGCAAAGCTGGTGTTGCACTATCGTCGCAGTCGAGCGCAGGCCGGGGAGTTGCAGCACGACCTGGCGGATGCGGACGTGTTGGTCGCGGGTGCCGATCTGACCCGGGAAGCCGACGCGCGTCGCTTGCTGAACATGGCGGTAAAACGATTTGGCCGGGTGGACACATTGATCGCCAACGCCGGGTCGTGGGAAGCACGCGATATTCCATTGCCTCAGATGTCATTGCGGCAATGGCATGCCACGCTTGAGGCCGTCCTGACCTCGACGTTCCTCAGCGTGCGCGAATTTTTCAAATGCGTGGCCCGTCAACGTCGCGGAAACGCGGTGCTCATTGCTTCCACCGCGGCGGTCTTCGGCGAAGCCGGCCATGCGGATTACGCGTCCGCCAAGGCGGCGATGGCATACGGCCTGACACGCACGTTGAAAAATGAAATCGCCCGCCTCGCCCCGCACACGAAGGACTACTGCGGTGGACGCGTGAACTGCATTTGCCCCGGCTGGACGCTCATTCCGCGCACCGCCGCCAAGTTGAAGAATGCAGCGACCGTGCGGAAAATCACGGCGACGATGGCGCTGCCGCAGGTTGCGCGCCCGGACGACATCGCGAATCTGGCGGTCTACCTTGCCTCCGACAAATTGGCGCGGCACATCACCGGTCAAACGATTTTGGCGGCCGGCGGCATGGAAGGCCGCTGGCTGTGGCAGCCGGGAGAGGTGAATCCGGACATTGTGTGAAGGGGATTTGCGGCGAAACTCAATGTTGCCCGATCTGGCCATCCACCAGCCGCCAGAGATTCAGCGGGTTGGATTCCTTCAGTTCATCAGGCAACGCTACATCGGGAAAATTCTGGAAACACACGGGCCGGACAAACCGTTCGATGGCGCGGGTGCCGACGGAAGTGGAGCGTCCATCGGCCGTGGCGGGGTAAGGTCCGCCGTGCGTCATCGCGTGACAGACTTCCACGCCGGTCGGGAAACCGTTGCAGACGAGGCGGCCGGCTTTGGTCTCCAGCACGGCCAGCAAGTCGCGACTGGCGGCAAGGTCTTCCGGCGTGCCGTGGATGGTGGCGGTGAGCTGGCCTTCCAATTGCCGGGCCGCGGCGAGCATCTGGCTGCGTGAACCGCATTGCACGACGAGGGTCGAGGGGCCGAATACTTCGTCGCTCAAATTGTGGTTGCCTAGAAACGTTTCGGCATCCGTGACAAACAATGCCCCACCGGCCTGGGCCCTGCCGGCGCCCGCGTCGGCGTGGACGCCGACCACGCGCCGCACGCCGGGCGTCTTCGAGAATTTTTCGACGCCCGAACGGTAGGATGAGCACAAATCAGCGGTGAGCATGGTGCCCGGCGGCGTGGCGGCCATTGCGGCCTCGAGTTTCTCCAGGAACGTTTGGGCTGCAGGATCATTCCCGACAAAGACAAGGCCGGGGTTCGTACAGAATTGTCCGACGCCCAGCGTGACCGAAGCCTGGAGGCCGGAAGCAATTGTCCCGGCGTTTTGCTGCAACGCGCCCGGCAGCAGAAAAACCGGATTGATGCTGCCCATTTCGGCATAGACCGGGATCGGTTCGGGCCGCGCCGCCGCGGCATCCATCAACGCCCGCCCGCCGGCGCGCGAGCCGGTGAAACCGACCGCCTGGACGAGAGGATGTTTCACCAGCGCCATGCCGATGTCGCGGCCCGGACCAAACAGCAGTGAGAAAATTCCTTCCGGCGCGCTGCAATCCCGGGCGGCCT
>JANWKE010000130.1 GCA_025451535.1 Verrucomicrobiia bacterium | reverse complement strand
GGGGGCGCGTTTATTTTTACCAGTCCGAACTGCCTTATGACGCGCCGAATCAGAGCGCCTGGACGCATAATGGTGTGAACGGGTATGCATCCTACAAAGTCGCGAGCGGTGTCACGAGCCATCAGGCTTACGGGCTTGGCGTCTATGGTGTGTTTAATACCTCAAACGTAAAATGCTTTAATACTATCGAGACTCCAACCGGTTCTCAACAAGTCAATGTGCATGATATGATAAATGTGCTTATCACTGCGCAAACCGGCAGTGAAATGACTCATATCATCAACGGCACCAGCCCAACGCTCAGCTCTGCTGTCACGACGGCCACGGCCAACAACCTGTGGCTGAATCCGACCTTTGCCCTCAGCGCCGGTCTTGATGGCACCGGGGCGAACTTCGCCATCACCTTGCCCACCGAATCCTGGCATTCCTACCGGGTGCAATACAAAAACGCAGTGACCGATCCCGGCTGGTCGAATCTTGGCGGTCTCTTCGGAGGCAACGACACGCTGGAGACCATCACGGATCCCGCTTCAACTGCCAATCGGTTTTACCGTGTTGTGGCTTATTGATGTTGCCTTCAATTTGAGAAATTGACCGGTCTCAGGCGAGGAGAAGCTTCACGTTCAGCGACGACAACGTAAACGGTGTGAACGCGGTGAATTGGATTGCCTCACGACGGCTCAGAAGTGTTCTGGTGCCTCCTCCTCGCCAACATCCTCCACGCCGCCGATTAAGGGACGACGAAAATGCGATAGAACAGATTGGTGTTCGTGCTGTTGGTGTCGGTGGTGCTGGTGATTGGACCCGCCGCCAGTACATTGGACGGGAACGCCGTCCAAACATTGTCGGTAAGATTGGTTTCGAATTGCGGCTGATAATTCAAGCCGGCGATGGCGCTCCAGGTGAGGGTGACGATGCCGTTGGTCAGGCTGATGGTCAAAATCGGCCGGGGCTCGACGACGACAACAAAGCTCTGCGTTGCGCTCAATGGGGGCACGCCGTTGTCGGTGACGTGCACCGTAATATTGTTGGTGCCAATCTGGGATTCATTGGGCGTCCAGACGAAGACGCCATTTGCCGCGCCGACACTCGCGCCGGTTGGCGCTCCGGCATCGAGGCTGAACGAGAGTGTTTCTCCAACGTCAGGGTCGCTCGCCGAGTTGGTGATGCTCAGAGTCATGAGCGCATGAATCGTCCGATCGGCGATGGGTGCCAGCGTCGGAGGATTGTTCGTCGCGATGACGGTCACAGCGAACGTTTGGGTGGCGCTCAATGGCGGCGAACCGTTATCGGTCACAATCACATTGAAGAAGTTCGTGCCGGCCTGGGATTGCATCGGCGTCCAGACGAAGACGCCGCTGGTCGCGTTGATAGTTGCGTTGGTCGCTGCTCCGGCGCCGAGACTGAACATCAGCTGGTCCCCATCGGGGTCTCCGGCCACGTTGGTCACCGTCAAGGTGGTTCCGGCGTTGACGGTCCGGTTGGAAACCGCGGCCAGGGTCGGCGGCTGGTTCGTGGGAGAAATTATGCCGGCGATGGTCAGGATGCCCGAGCTGCTGGTGGCGGACTGGCTGTCCGGATTGAAGACGGTGATCGTCCGGGCGCCGGGCGCAGCGTTGTTGGCGATGGTCAGGTGGACGATGATGTTGGTTGGGTTATTGTAGGTGACGCTGTTCTCCGTGACGCCGCCTCCGTTTACGCTGGCGGAAATATGATTGGGAAAACTGGTTCCGGGATCGAAGAAGCCGGCGCCGTTGGTGGCTGAACCGGTGATGATCACGCTGACGTTGGTCACACCTTGCGTCACGATCAAAGGCGAAGCCGCGACCGGGATGGCGGGCGGCGGGGCCAGCAACTTGATAACCTGCACACCCCAGGAGTTATTCGCATTGCAGTATTCCTGCACGGTCCAGAATGTCATGTCGTCATTCGGATCCACGGTGGTGACCGAAAAATCGCCCCAGCGGTATTTGTTATTCTGGGAGCCGATGTTGTAGGTGCTGCTGCTGGTCACGGCGGTGGCAGGGGATTGGAGGGTGCCGGCCGGGTCGGAGGTAAGCCGGCCCGCGGTCGCGATTTCGGCGTTTTCGTTGTTCCCGGCCACGCTGCAACCCAGCGCCATGTGGCCTTGACCGGACATGGCGCAACTGGGAATCCAGAAATTACGCGGGTTGCTGGCAGCCGGGTCAAACAATGTTCCGGATTGAGCCAGCTTAGGTGTGCCCGTCAGGTTCGTGAGTTGATACCAACGCGAACCGTCGCGTCCGCCCGTGCTGCTGGCAACGCCGCTGGTATTGACCTCGATATTGTGCGCTGTCCACAGGCTTCCATTGTGCATCCGCGTGGCGAACAGCCGGGTGTCCAGATCATCCAGTCCCTCGGAGCTGCCCAGTGCGGGCACACCGCCGAGCGGATTGCCGGTGGCCGGGACCGTGATGAGGAGGTTGGTCGAAATAGAGGGCGTGCCGCCGGGATTGGAAACGCGCCGCACGACGAGCGTTCCCAACGTGGTGGCGTCCACGCCAATGAAATAACCCTGCGTGGCCGCGGGGTCATCATTGTTGACGCCTTGGGGCGTGAACGGGCCGTGCGTCTGCGGATGCCGGCCACCGCTGCTGACAATCAAATTGGCAAACGTGGTCACGGTCAGGGTGCCATTGATCAGGTTGGCCTTGTTGACCACGAAACCCGTGGTGTTCACAAAGCTGTTTCCATTGAAGATGTTGAGGCCGATGTACAACGCACTGGCATCGACCCCCAGAGTATCGTAATCGCCGAAGTTGCTCGGGTCGGCTTGAAACGAATAGAAGGTAAAACTGGAGGTGCTGGTGATGGTCGGGCCGGAACTGACGGCAACCAGGACAAAGTTGGGCGTGTTGACCGTGATCATGGTGATGAACCAGTGACCGGACAGGCGGTCGAAACGCACCCGCGGGTCGCTCGTGCTGCTGCTCCCCAGCACCGAGGCGAAAAAATTATCCGTGGGGGTGTCCAGGGCGCCGTCGGCCACGCCATTCTTATCGAAGGTGCGAATACGCCCGTTGACGCAAACCACGATTTGATCGGTGCCGACGTCGGCCATGCTGTCGGGCGGGACATAGCCGATCGTGTCCGAAAGTTGCGCTCCGAGGAAGCTGGTCCCGACCGTCTGTGGTGGGAGCGGGCCCGGGGAACCGGATGGGGCCGTTCCACCCGACAACGGCCAGGAAGAGGTCAGCGGCGAGTCGGGATTCTGCGGAAGATCGGATTTGAGGTGCACATGCCTCGATTTCACGGGTTTGGTTTCATGACCGGGAGCGGTTTGTTGCGCGGAGAGCGCGATTTCGCGGGCCATGATTTGCGCCGTGGTTTCGCGCACGCCGGCTTTTCCTGTCCAAAGAGTTCCGCTCGTGTAATCCGGCGAAGGCTGTGCTGCAGCTGAACTGATACTCGCAGCCAGTGCCAATAGTGCGAGATTAATTCTGCGAGACATGGAAAGGCGTTGAACGAGGTCCCCGGTGAACGCGTGTTTCAAGTGCTGCTGGTTCTCCATTTCAATCTGATGTTACGCAGAGCGTCGGCGCTTAATCTGAATGTTTGCTGGCGCAGCTAATTATATTCATTACTTCAAGGAAAGCAAGGTCGTGCGTCGGTTTGCGTTCTTCCAACTGTCGGAAGCCGTTGAACGACAAAGGGCCACTAAGAGCTTTGGCGAGCGATTTTACAGTCCGAAAGCCGTAATGGTTCATTGCCGCAAGGCCGTGGATTAAAGCCGCGCCCTTGAAGCAACGCCGGTGTCCACCTCCAACTACTGTACTTTGACCCGGAAGTATTGCTGGGCTATGGATGGCACGAGCGTATAAGGGCTGGTCGCACCCATAATATCCGAGTAAGGACCCGTGATGGCGGGAGCGGATTGCAGTGTGCCGGTTGTCCATGTCAGCACCAGTTGTCCATCAACCCGCTGGTAGTGCAGGATGACCGAGGCGGGCGCAATCGAACCATATGTTGCAAACGCGTTGTCGGCCACAGTGGCCCAACTCGCCCAGACCCAGGCTGGAGAGCGAATACCGTTTTCAATGCGAGTTTCATCCATCGAACCATCGAAATACAGGTTACCCGCGGCGCCCGGCGTGCCGGTGAGGAGCGACCCGCAACGTACATAATTCGTTACCTGGAAAGCGGTATCCACTCCAGTGCTCGTGGTTTTATCGGCGCCATCGATATAAACGTGGACGGTGCCGTTGACTCCGTCCATGGTCCCGGTAAGAAGATGCCATTGTCCGAAAGTGACCGCATGCGCGGCCGTTCTGGGCGAGACATCCCCACTGACGCCATCGGCGCTGTCGAAATAGATAATGCCGTCATTGGTCCGGTAACTGTTGACGTAAAAATCGAACCCCGCGACGTTCCAGCCCCCCGGCTTGTTGCACCAGATGGTTTGTTCGCTGTTGGCGGTGGGCGCGATATTGATCCAGGCCGACACGGTGAAGGCTTTCGGAAGCTTCACCAAACCGGCATCCAGGAACTGTGCGGTGCCGTTGAAGGCGTTGCCGTTTCCGATGATACCCGGGGACGAGTCCGGGGCGACCCCGGAATCCGCTGGATACTGGAGTGTGCTGTCGGCAAAGGGGAACAGGCTCTGGCCCAGGTGATACACCAGCGTGAAATCATTGGAGCCGCTTAACGTTGTCCAAACCGCTCCGTTGGTAGTCCAGGGTTGAATGGCGCTGTCCTCCGCATTGCCCCAACAGGCAGTGATGTAATCGTTACTGCTGGTAAGGGAAGGCACTTGCACCCAGCACAACGATTCCCCGGCCGGATTCCATGTATCAATCTGGTAGGGCAGCTCTCTGCCGTTGGCGGCGGCAAACCGAAGGTCCGCGCCGTCGCCCGGTGACGCAAACTGCGAATAATGGAATCCGGGTATATTGGTGCTCAGGCGGACTAACACCGGAAAGTCCAGCAGACTCTCAGTGTTGGTGTAGCCGCTGAACGTGATCTTCATTCGATCATAATTGACGGGGTTTAAAAACGTTGCCGCCACACCCACGACCGCACCCGTACTGGATTCTGCGCTGCCCTGGCCATTGCTGACCACGACCTGATAGTAATTGGTGCCTGCGAGGGCTTCAAAGGAATAGGCCGAGTTTGTCGCCCCGGGAATGCCCTGGCCGTTGAGGTTCCACTGATAACTCAAAGGCGGCACGCCGCCCGCCACCACCGCGAGGGAAGCCGGATCACCTTGCCACACTGTCTGGGAGAGTGGTTGCACATCCGACACGATAACGGGAACCACCGACGGTACGTACGAAATGGGAGGACTCAGGTGATCACGAATGCAAGGTTTGCCCACGGCGTCAATGTAGAGTTGATAACTTCCCGGAGCCAGACCCGCCCCGGTGAGATTGGTTTGTTGGACATTGGAGGGTACGGAGGCCAACAACGCCGCCGTTACTCCATTGCTGGATGCGTAAATCTCGTAATGGTCAATCGTTCTCCCGTCGCCTGAGGCAACGGTCCAGGACAAAAGATTGGACGCATCGATTTCGCCGGTCAGCGCGAAATTGTTTTCGATCCCGGCTTCGACTTCCGTTCCTTCCTCCCAATCACTCCACGTGGCCCATTGCATCCGCGTCATGTTGGGCGGAATCGTCTGATTGATGGCGAGGGCCCGGGAAACCTCACACAGGCCGTTGCTGCCCGGGAGATACTTGCCCATGGACCAGCTCACGGACTTTGTCAGGGTCCCGTTGAACTGTGAGCACATCGCGCCGAAGGCTTTTTTGCCGGAATTTTTGATGGTGGGGAAGTCGCTCGTGACTGCGTTCAGGTTGAACGGGTCGCTCGGATTGACCCCGCTGCTGAAAGAATCTGTCCATTCAAAGCACTCGTCTTCCCACGACTCGAGAAGATAGCCGGTCCCTTGTTCCACCCAGACCATCTGGCCACCAGTGGCGGTTTTCAAGGAACTCATAGCCGTCGCGCCAAGGGCGGAGCGCACGCCGAAAAACATCAGAATGGGCAGCCCATTGGTTAATGGCTCATGTTCATAGTTGGGGTCGTTGAAGTATTGACTTTGACAGTATTCGATCTGTGCCTGGAGATTCGTTGCGCTCGTTCCGCCCTTCACACCTTTATCAATCATGATGATATAGGTAAACGTGTTGTTCGTAAGGCTGGCTAAATAGGATTGAATTTTGAGCGTCACCTGATCTTCGGTGCTGCCGTTGCCATACCAATCAATAATGACCCCGTTGAACCCGCGATTTTTCATGTCGGCAATCATCGCGGCCACATAGCTGGTCGAATTGTTGGTCAACCCGATATTGATGTGCGAACTGGTCCCGAACCAGGGAGTCGCATGAGCGAACCAGCGCAGATCGGGGCGGCTCGGAATCAAAGTGTGCACGTCGGTTTTTGAAACGTGCCCGGGTGTAACCGGATTCAGGGATTCATCCATTTTACCTGGATCCACTGGCATGGTCGTGCCGTCCTGGCTCACCCAGGTCGTGGTTCCGAAGTTGGCCGGAAAGTTGGCCTGGTTGTAAGTGGCGTACGCCGAAGTGTTGTGATTCGTCAACGAGGCCAACGGCACGTCAAAATTCAATCCGAAGGCGATGGTGACCTGGGCGAACAGACACAGGATAATCCAGTGAAGCGAGTGTGAAGGCCCATCCAATTTTCGTTGCTCGGTTTCCGCAGGTATTTTCAAAAGCAAGGCTCTACTGTACAACGCCTAAGTCGTTCTGTCCATGAAGTTTTTGAATATTTTTGCCCATGGCAGACGCAGGGGAATCCATTGCACGGTTTTTTTGTGATGTTGGGTTACAAAACCTGTCGCCATGCGCGACAATTTTTTCGGTCTTAGGAACGTGAGCTCTCTTTCATTCTGGAGAAAGGGACAAGTTTTGGACTAACATGCAGGGTTCGTCCGGTCGGTCGGCTGACAAATGCGGTTGGTGACGCTGAACGGCGGTGAAATTGCTTGCTGAGCCATGAGCCACGCGTAGTATGTTGGGCCGACTCCGCAGGGATGTTGGGCTGGGTAGCTCAGTTGGTAGAGCAGAGGACTGAAAATCCTTGTGTCGGCGGTTCAATTCCGCCCCCAGCCACCATTTCTAATTTTGACGGCAGCGAAGGTTTGCGTGGTTGAGGGGCTAAACGGATACCAGGACGGACATTCATTATGCCGCTCCGTGAATCATCGGCGTAACCGGCGTTAGCTGTCACCAACTTGGTTGTGGCGACGAAGGACGTAGTTAGCGAACAGATCCCCTGGGCTTGTGTGGTTTGTCCTGTCTTGGGCATAACTTCGAAAGAAATGAACCAGCAGGAGCATTGGCAACCTACAGCGCAGCCTGGCGCGGATTGGTGTGCATTTCATCCAGCCGGCGGGTCCATTCCATGACATTGGCCGGCGGACGGCCGCAGGAGAGCTCTTCGGCCATAAAACGCATGTAAGGATCAACGTGTCGGAAGAAAAGCTTGTAGCCGGCGCACAAGTAATTCAATCCCGGTTCGCCATCCGGTGTCCGCAGAAAACGGTGCTTCGGGCATTCCCCGTTACAGGCGAACAATACTTCGCATTCGCGGCATTGACGCGGGAGCCGGTCCCGCTTGTCCGCTCCAAATGTCCGCTGCGCAGTTGAGTTCATCAGTGATGCGAGAGGTGCCTGCAGTATGTTTCCCAGCCGATGCTCCGGATAAACAAAATGATCGCACGAATAAACATCGCCATTGTGCTCCATCACCGCCGCCGCGCCGCAAGTTTCCCGGAAAACGCACAGGCTCTGCGGCAGGCCCACCCAGCTCTCCAGCGCAACGTCGAACGTTTGTATGAAACAGCGGCCGACATCCTGTCGCACCCATTCATCAAAGATGGTGCATAGAAACTGTCCGTATTGGAGAGGCTGCACCGACCACGGCGATACTTCCGCGTCAGCGGTGGAGTCCGGACCGACGAGCACCAGGCCGTTTGGATCGGGGACACGGGAAGCTCGCTCGACAATGGGAATGAATTGCAGGTAGCCGCTCCCGATTTCCTTGAGAAAACGATAAACCGCCAGCGGATGATCGCCATTGTGCCGATGAACTGTCGTGAGGGTGTTGAACTCCACCTGGTATTTCTTCAGGCACTCCACGCCGCGCCGGACCCGGTCAAAGGTGGGCTGTCCGCCTTTGCTAACGCGGTGGTGATCGTGCAGTTCGCGCGGCCCGTCGATGGAAATGCCAACCAGGAACTGGTTTTCCGCGAGAAATCCGCCCCAGCGGTCGTCCAGCAGGACGCCGTTGGTCTGAAACAGATTGATGATCTGTTTGCCGGCCGCATACCGTTTTTGCAGCGCCACGGCTTTCCGGAAAAACTCCACGCCCAGCAAGGTCGGTTCGCCTCCCTGCCAGGCGAAGCTGACCACGGGCACACTTTGCGATTCGATGTATTGCCGGATGTAATTCTCCAGCACCTCGTCTGGCATGGTCCAGTTGGACTGGCCGTAAAGCTTTTCCTTTTCCAGATAGAAACAATACTTGCAGTCGAGATTGCAGATCGGCCCGATCGGTTTGGCCATGACCTGAAACGCCTCCAGCCGTCTCGCGGAATCAAGAGGCGCCTTCCGGTCGAAGTTTGATTCCCGGCAGTTTGTCTGGCGGGCGGCAGGAAGTTCAGGCATCGGCTGAGATATCTCCGGTTTCTTTCCGCAATTCACTGATTCGATTGAGGAGTTGTTGTGTCAACGCCGCGTAACCCGGTTGACCGTAAAGGTTGTGGAGTTCGCCCGGATCTTTTTGCAGATCATAGAGCTCGAATTCCTCCGGTTCATCAGGAAAGTCTGCCAGCTTGTAATAATGGATCAGCTTGTAGCGCTCGGTGCGGACGCCGCGATGGGGACGCACGTGCTCCCATTGGGGGTATTCGTAGTATTCGTAAAGCCAATCCTTCCGCCAGGATTCAGGTGACTCGCCCTTGAAAAGCGGAACGAGACTCTTTCCGTGAATGGACTTGGGCGCCTGGACTCCGGCCAATTCCAGCAACGTGGGCGCGATGTCAATATTCAGCGCCGCCTTCTCGCAAACCGATCCGGCTTTGACCATGCCGGGATAACGAACCATGAATGGAACGCGGATGGAAGGTTCGTGCATGAACCGTTTGTCATACATCCGCCATTCGCCAAGGAAAAAACCATGATCGGAAGTCAGAATGACGACGGTGTCATCCAGCTTGCCGGAGCGTTCGAGCCATGCAATCACCCGCCCCAGGTTATCATCATTATCCACCACACCGGCATAGTGATCCTTGACGACTTCCTCCAGTGAACGCGGATCGTCATCCGCCAGCCAGGTCGTGCCAATTTTGTTGTTGGCCTCGGCGAAGGCCCGAGGTTTCCCGGGATAACCCTTTAAATCATCGTCAAAGGTGGGTGGTTTGGGAATTTTAACTCCGTTGTAAAGATCCAGATGCCGGCGCGCGCGATAAAATGGGGCATGTGGGGCGAACGGATTGAGCAACAGGCAAAAGGGCTTTTCGCGCTCCTGTTCCAGCCAGGTCAGTGCCCGGTCGGTTACCACGTCGTCCAAATAGCCCTCGTAACGTTTGGGTTCGGAAAACTTGCCGGCGATTCCTTCGGTCAACAGAGGATTGTAATAGTCGGCCCGTCCGTTGAACCCGAAATAATAATCCCAGTATCGGTCCTGGAGTCCCCCTTGGATGTGAGCCTTGCCGAAAAATCCGACTTCGTAGCCGACCTCGTGCAGGAGGTCCGAAAACAGTGGAGTAGCGCGCGGGATTGGCCCGTTGCCGGCGCCATGATGGCCACTGCGATCCGTCGGTTCGTTGCCGACTGCACCGGTGGTGTGAGAATAAAGCCCGGTCAACATACTGGCGCGTGATGGCAGACAGAGCGCATTGGTGACGAAAGCATTCCGGAACGTCATGCCTTCCCGCGCGATCCGGTCCATGTTCGGCGTCTGGACGATGGGGTGACCCATGCAACTCATTTCATCGTAGCGCAATCCTTCACCCAAAAAGACGACCAGGTTGGGTCTGCGGCCGGTTGGATCCTGCTTCGGAGCGCCTTGCGCCGCGAGGCTCTCCAGCGCATCCTGGCTCAGCGCCAATCCTCCTAACATACCGGCGCCAGCTCTAAGAAAGGAACGGCGCGATTGTTTGGTTTGGTCCGCATCCTCAATTTTCATCGTGTTCATCTTTGGCAAAATTAATTCGCCGGGTTCTTGTCACCGGTTCAAGTGCTTCACCATCGCTTCCGTCCGGAACCGGATGTACAGTTTTTCCAACTCCGGAACCGGTGTCCGGCGATTTTGTCTTGAGCCGGCGGATGCACTCGACTCGGTCCATGCGCGGTAAATTGATGTCCATCCGCACCATGTCGGGCTCGAAGTTCAGAAGTGCAGCCACGGGTGATTCGGCGTCAGCGCAAGTCCACCCGAGGCGGAAGGAGTCATGGCCGTGAATCCGATGACTCACATTGGTGCAAACTTCATTATCCTGTTCCAGTATAGCCACTTGAATTGGCGCCTTCATCCGCAGAGATTTACACCCGTCAGGCATTTATGACAAAGGAAAATGAACGACGAGTGGCGGGTTTTTTACGCACATTGCCGACATTTGGGCCGGTCGCAAAGCGACTTCGCCGCCCTGAAAGCTGAGGCCGAATAAGAGAATTTCCACCCACAGGTTGAAAGTAAACATTCATGTATAATTATTCTCTGTGGCAACCTGAGGTTTCTGGCTCCGTATAAAGGCGACAGGACAATTTAGGCGGATTTTGATTTCTTTACGGTTCAATCCCGACGACTTAACTCAGACGCCGGGATGACCGGCAGCGTAGTCAGCCGTAAATGGGTTGCACCGTAGGGCACCAACGTCATGATCTGTGGTTGGCCCGGGCTGCGAAGCTCCGGCGCCGTCGGCAGACCTGCGGGCTCGCCGAAGGTGGCGGCTTTCATTCCCGGAGACCAATCCGGCAGCCGGCACAGCGGCAATTCCAGCCGTACCGGTGTTTGGTCCTCCAGAAACGGATTGTCCGGCATTGTCGTTTCCACGACTTTGATTTTCCCCACATCATTCTTCAGCGTCCGGTTGAAGCCATAACGCCAGTCGCTCTGTGGCAAAAATTCAACTTCCGGAAACCCCTGAATATCATGACCAGCCAGAATAGGTTTGACGGTCGGCGGATCATTCGTGTGCTCAATGCGTTCCTCGGCAATCTTTAGCGAGAATACCAGCGGCCCTCTCGTGATGCAGACACTCCGGTTGTTGAACCATCTCTCAATCTGCACCGACATCGGCAGAATCAGGTCCACCACATCGCCATCATGGAATTCCCGGCGGAGTGAGGTGAATGTCCCCGGCTTTTGCCTGCCCCTCAAGGTGGTTCCGTTCAACTGTAGCGTTGCCCCCGAACCCCATTGCGGGATTCGACATTGGAAATTGAACGCGATCGGCCGGGACGTTCTGAACCGGAACGAAATGTGGTCGCGAAACGGGTAATCGGTTTCCTCGACGATAGTTACGGTCTGACCGCCAATACTGGTGGTCACTTCGCTTGGTCCGTAATACACCGCCGCGAGGCCGCCATCGTTCGCTCGCATCCACATGCGGATGACATAGTCCGGCATCGCGCGATTAATGTTACCCGCACAACATTCCACGTCATGCGCTGCGCGATAGCTCATACGCGTGGGCCAGCGCGGCGTCTGGCCGTTCGTGGCCGCAATCTCCGCCTGGTTCACGGCCGAAAAATATTGAAGCTGCTTAAAATCCTTTGTGACCGCGCCGGGCAGGGCATTGAACGTGGTGCGCTCGATCAAATCGGCAAACCGCGCTTCGCCAGTCGCCATGAACAGATAACCGAGGCTCCATGACCAGTCCGTGATGTCACAGCTTTCGTGCACAGAATAAAACGCAGTTGACTCCAGATGTTCATCGCTGACGATGCCGCCGTCGGCCATGAGGCTGTTGTTCAAAACTTTCTGGTAGGCGCGTTCGGCCAGACGCAAGGCTTCGCGATTGCCCGTATAACTGAACATGAGCGGCAGGCATTTCAATTCCTCCGCCGCCGTGACGCCGTGTTCATGGAAAGGCTCCCGGCTCTTGATGTTGCCGATGGTGCAGAAGGAATTCGTGTCGTGCAAATAGCCTTCATAAATTTTCCGACCCAATTCCAGCAGCCGCGGGTCGCCGGTCAGCCCATAAAGGTAAAATGCCTCCTCGAAACTCGCGCCGTTGCGGCCGCCCTGGGCAATTTCCCGGGCGCTGGTTACAAGCCAGTTTTGCATTACCGCGGCCACGCGCGGGTCGCCGGTCGCGGAAAATTCCGCCATCAGCGCGCGGCCGACGACAGCGTTGGGCCAGCACCAGTGCGAACCGCCGAAATTGGTGCCGCTGGCATGGCTCAAAATGTAATCGAGGTTGGCATCGCGTCGTTGACGTATGTCGGAATCGTTGATGAGCCAGCTCAAGCGCGTTGTAGCGTCCACAAAATAGCCGGATTGTTCGTAAGGCCACCATTCCTTCCACCATTTGTTTCGGAACGATGGGGGCGTGATGATGCCGGCATACATGCAGGTGTCATACGGATAAGACATGTTTTCAGGATGACCGGTCAGGCCCTGTGCCTGCCGCTCCAGCCATTTCTGAATCCAGCCGCGCGGCTGGACCGAACCTACGGGCAACTCGGAAAATTGTCCGTAGTACTTCACCTTTAATTGCCCCGGCTCCGGGGCGATCGACGCGACTTGAAGTTGCGCCAGACCAACACCAGTCAGTCCAAACATCAGAGCGGCGATGAAGAAGTATCGGCCGAATTTCGTTTTCATCTGGAATTTAATGTCGAACAATCGTTTTGGTGTGCTTCGATTATTATATGAAGTTGTCATCGTGTCGAATGGCCGAAATGCAAACGACGAATATGGTTGCCGTCTAACGGCGCCCGCTCGCTAATGTAAACGGATTGGCCAAACGTCCCCAGCCCCCAAAAACTGGGGTATTCGCTTTTTCGTAGCTACGAAACCGCCGTTTGTTTCATACTGGATCGCGTGCAACCTGCCGCGAAATATTTTCCCCGTTGGATGTTGCTGTTCCTGTGCCTGACGGTGTCGGCCTTCGCTATGGCGAACCCGGATGATTCCGCCGGCCAGTATTATGTCGTCAAAGTCTGGGGTGCGGATGATGGTCTGACCGAAGGCTCCGTTACCGATGTGGCCCAAACCCCGGAGGGTTATTTGTGGGTCGGCACGGTTTTTGGCAGCGTGCTGCGGTTCGACGGTACGCGGTTCGTCAGATACAACTCCGCCAACACGCCTGAGTTTTCCCTGAAATGGGGCATACCCCGGTTGATGGTGGACCGGGAAGGCACACTTTGGAACAGCATGGTGGATGGCGGCATGACGACGTGGAACCAGGCGGGTTTCCGAGCGGTGTTCACCAGCACCAATCAACCCGACCGCATGTTATGGTCGGCACCGGACCGGGCCATTTTTGACTACGGCGGCGGGAAATTGTTGTCCGGCCACAGCACGCGCGGGCAATGGAGTTGGCAAACCGTGACGCTGCCCGACTCCTTACCCCAAGGCCAGCCATGCGCCGATGCCGAAGGCCGGGTCTGGTATTTGCAGGGCGAAAACAAGATCGGAATCTGGAGCGACGGGAAAACCGGAACCGTTGCGCTGACGGCAGAACTGGACGGTCAGATGGTCAAAGTGCTGGCCGCTGATGCGCAGGGACGGATCTGGGTTGGAACGGACAAGGCGCTGGGCATGTGGCGGTCAAACCGATTTGAAGTGTTGACGCCGACCAACGGCGAGCCGGTGCTGAACGTAAAGAGAATCGTCCCGTCCGGCGGCGACAATCTTTGGGTGGAAGCCAACGGCCGGATGCGGCGCTGCACCGGACGCCAATGGCTGGCTGAATCCGAAGGTTGGAATCGTGAGTTGGGTCGGCGAACTTCATTACACTTTGTGCATGGCGACAGCGACGGCGGTTTGTGGGCCGGCGCCAGCGATTTGGGATTGATTCACGTTGCGGCGGACGGCGTATTCCAGCGCTTGACCACGCGGGACGGACTGCCCAGCAACGTAATCCGCTTTGCCTGCGAGGACCACGATGGAAACGTGTGGACGGGTTACGAACGGGGCGGCCTGGTGCAAGTGCGGCGGCGATTGTTCCAGATCATCGGGAAGAACCAGGGATTAGGCGACAGCCTGATTAATACTGTTTGTGAGGATGCTCAGGGGGCCGTCTGGATTGGCACACATAGCGGCATCGTTGGCCGCTACAAAAACGGCGTCTGCACAAACATCAGTCTGCCTGGTCCGGCGCGCACTCAGGATAGTTGCGTGATGGCCGACGCCCGCGGACGGGTTTGGGTCGGCGCGCAAGGCATCGGTCTGTTGATGTCGGAAGGCGGACAGTGGCTACCCATCGCCACGGAAGCACAACTTCAGGGTTATCCGCGTCTGCTGCTGCCCGGTCGGGATGGCCGGCTCTGGGTCGGAACCGTCTGGTCTATTATTTGCATCACCAACGGGACCCTTACCTTTGAATACATTGCGCAAACCGCTGGCGATCATCCCACGGCACTGACGGAAGCGGCAGACAACACGATTTGGGCGGGAACACTCAATGGCCTGCTCATGTACTGGAACGGCAAACAATTTGTGCCTCTGGCGCCGCCGGACCGGAATCTGCTGGGGCGAATCTGGGCTTTATGGGCGGCACCTGACGGCAGCTTGTGGGCGGGAACGGAGGAGGGCGGTTTGTTGCACTGGCGCGATGGCAGGTTTTTCCGATACACGACGAAGAATGGGCTGCCTTCGGATTGCATCGTTCAGATCCTGGGCGACGCCGGCGGCAATTTGTGGCTGGGAACCCGCGCCGGCATCGCCCGCATCCCCGCCGCGGCGGTGGTCCAATTCGAACGCGGCAATTTGAGCGAACTCCCGGTCAGTGTTTATGGGCAGTCGGACGGTTTGCCGACGATCGGCAGCGCGATTATCTATCAGCCCAATTGTTGGCGTGGGCACGATGGCACCTTGTTTTTTGCCATGGCCAATAGCGTGGCGAGGGTCAATCCGGCTGAAGTGAAAATCAATCCCTTGCCGCCGACCGTCGCGCTGGAAGAAGTGCGGGCAGATGACAAACGCATTTGGCCGAAGGACGTCGGCGCAGTAATAACGGCTGCTGAAACCGCCGACGGCCGTCAGGCGACCGCGCCGGGAATCGAGACCGGTCCCGGGCGCGGGGACCTGGAATTTCAGTACACCGGATTGAGCCTTGGTTCGCCCGCGCGTGTCCGGTTCAAATACCGACTCGATGGACTTGAAAGCGGCTGGAACGATGCCGGGATGGAACGAAAAGCCATCTACCGTCACATCCCGCCGGGCAAATATATATTTCATGTCATCGCGTGCAACAGCGATTCCATTTGGAGCGACGACCATGCGTTGCTCGCGGTAACGGTGGCTCCGTTCTTCTACCAAACGACCTGGTTTAAAGTCGGCGCAGAGCTGTTGGCGGTGGCAGGGCTATCTTTTGCGGTCGTGTCCACCATGCGCCGGCGGATGCGCCGACGGCTGGAACATCTGAAAAGCCAGCACGAATTGGAACGAGAACGATCGCGTATCGCCCAGGATTTGCACGACGACCTCGGTGCGGGCCTGACCGAAATTGGTCTACTGGGTGGAATGCTCCAGGATCCTTTGCGGCTTCCAACGCACAAACAGGAAGCTTTGGACCGGATTGTCCACCGCTGCCACGATCTGGTCATGGCCCTGGACGAAATTGTGTGGGCGGTCAATCCGCGAAATGACTCGGTGAATTCCCTTGGCGGTTATCTCTGCCGTTACGCGCAAAGCTTTCTGGAGCCGACGACCATCCGTTGCCGCCTGGAAATGCGGGAAATCGAACCGGACCAGCCTTTGAATTCGGAACAACGGCACAATCTATTTCTGGCTTTCGAGGAAGCCTTGACCAACGTGGTCAGACATTCCGGGGCAACTGAAGTCCACGTCAAAATTGCTGTTGAGGGAAAAGATTGCCTGCTTATCAGCGTCGAAGACAACGGGCGCGGTCTTTCACCGGTGGTCAGCGAAGACGCCGACGGTTTGATCAATTTGCGTCAAAGAATGGCCCATATCGGCGGCCATTGTGAAGTTATCAACCGACCGGCTGGCGGAGTCTCGGTCAGCCTGACTTTGTTGCTTTCCGCAAGGCGTAAAATAAAATAAAATGACCGCCAACCTGGCAATGCGAAAACCAATCCATTGATCTATTTTGCAAATCATCCGTTGATCCAGTAACTCATCTATTCAATATGATCACCGTGGCGATAGTCGAGGATGATACGGGCATCCGCCGCAGTTTGCAGTGGCTGCTGAAATCGTCGCCGGAATTCCAATGCGTCGCCGCCTGCAGGAACGTCGAGGAGGCGCTGCGTATTCTGCCGAAGGCCGCACCCCAGGTCATCCTCATGGATATCAATCTGCCCGACCGTTCGGGCATTGAATGCACCGCGCGCATCAAGGAATTACTGCCGTCGGCACAGGTGGTGATGATCACGGTCTATGGCGATTCTGAAAAAGTTTTCAATTCCCTTCGTGCCGGCGCCAGCGGCTACATCCTCTAACGCGCGACGCCGGAGCGGATTTTGCAGGCCATCCGGGAAGTCCACGCCGGCGGGGTGCCGATGTCGAGCGAGATTGCGCGCAAGGTCCTTAGCGTGTTCCGCGAGCCGCCACAGGCCACGGAAGATCAGAATCTCTCCCGACGCGAGCAGGAGATACTGGAACTGCTGTCACAAGGTTGCGCGAACAAGGAAATAGCGGAGAAGCTTTCGATCAGCATTGAGACCGTGACGTGGCATCTGCGCCATATTTACAACAAGTTGCACGTCCGTTCACGGACCCAGGCGGCCTTGAAATTCCTTGGCCATCGCAAGAGCATCTAAGTTTTGCGCCGGAGTCGCTTCGGCGACCACAGTTTTTGGGGGCTGGTCAGCAGGGAAACTCCTCGAATAAAGTAGAGTTGGTGAACCTTCAGCGAGAGAACCAACGAAATATTTTCCCTGCGACATTGCCCCGACGGGTTTCCTCGCCACGGCGCGAAATGATTGGGCCGGCGTTCACACTCATCGAATTGCTCGTGGTTATCGCTGTCATCGCCATTCTGGCGGCCCTGTTGCTTCCGGCCTTGAGTATGGCCAAGCAACGAGCGCAATCCATCTACTGTATGAACAATCTTCAGCAGTTGCAGTTGGCCATAGAAATGTACGCTGATGAGAACAAACAGAAATTTCCCGACAACCCCGGATCGACGACCACTATCAATTCCTGGGTCACCGGCAATTTGAGTTGGGATTGGCCGCCGAAGTTTCCCAATTTCCAAAACACCAATACTGCCCTTTTGACCGCAGGCGAAATTGGCCGCTATGTGGCCAGGAACGTTCGAATATTCAAATGCCCGGCAGATATCTTTCCCGGCCGATGGGGTCCGCGGGTGCGCAGCTACTCAATGAATGGTTTCGTGGGGGATACATTGAACATAAATGAAAAAAACAACCCGGGTTGGCGGAGATTGCTGAAAACGAGCGACTGCATCAGCCCCGGCCCCGCGAGGACATGGGTACTGCTTGATGAATGTCCGGACAGCATTAATGATGATTTCTTTTCGGTCACGATGCAGGGGGGAGCTACTGCCACCTGGACGGATGTGCCGGCTTCAACCCATAACGGTGCTGCTGGTTTTTCTTTTGTCGACGGTCATGCAGAAATCAAGCCATGGCTGGACGCAAATACCAGAGCGCCGGTCAGCCGGGTGAATCCATGTCCTGACAACAAAAAGAATTCACCCGATGACATTGTCTGGCTCCAACAACGGACCAGTAGCCACCAGTAACACAAGTCAAAGTCAGCAGAAACAGGCACAACCGCAGGTTGCAGTTATCACTTTAAATAGTTAAAACCATTACGCATGACACAATGTCCGTCGTACAGGCGGCGCAAAGGTTTCTGGTCCGGTAGAAGAGCCGAAGTCAAGGCAAGCGGCACTGTCGCGCAATTACCACAGTTTTTTGGGGCTGGCCAGAGATAATCCGCCGCGCATAATCAATCATTATGAATTCAAGCCAGCAGAATCGTCCTCGTGGGGTTTCCGGGCGCGGATTGGTTTCAACGACACGACAATGTTCTGCCGGCCAAAACTATCCGATTTTCGAACACGACTTTGTTCTGCAATCGCTATAAGAGTGGACAACGAGTTTGCAGCAGCGGTTTCCCTGAAAAATTCCCAATCCCCATGCGCTTTCAATCCTTTTCCCAACTCTCCTCGGCGGTCTTCGCAATGATGGTGGCGGCACACCATTGTGGAGCGGAAGTTATCACTTCTGCCAGCGGCATGTCCCTGCGCCTGGAGGCAGGCGACGGCAGTTATCGGCTCACCGCCAAACAGCCGGCGTGGGAATTGGGCGGCAGCATAAACCAAACCCTCAAAGCGGTGGTGACCAATCGAGGTTCTGATGCGATTGGCGATTATCAGGAGTTGGCCTTCCAATGGCAGGAGGGACCGACACCGATGAGGGGCCAAATCCGGCTCTATGAGGGAAGGGCACTGGCATTATTTGCTCAGACGTGCCGCGCGGCAACCGAACTGCCGCCGCGCCCCTTCCCGGATTTCCGCACGTTACCGGCCAAACTGCATGTTTTCAGTTACGGCCATCACGAATTTGCGCCGCCCCGTTTCGCGGCCACCGAAATTTCCACACCCTGGCTGCTCTTCGACAATGATGCGAACGCCATTATCATTTCTCCGGCGTCGCATTTTATAGTGGCCAGCATGGTGGGCAACGGGCAAACGGAAATGGCCAGCGGTTTTAATCCCATGTTGCGGAACCTGCCGCCGGAGTTCACCCAACAAACCCTGGTCGCATTTGGCCAGGGAATCAATCGGACCTGGGACTTATGGGGTGGCGCCTTGCTTGATTTGCACCACGCTAAACGACCCACCGACACCGCCGACACCGTACTGAAATATCTTGGTTACTGGACCGATAATGGCGCCACTTATTATTACAACTACAACACTAACCTCGGTTACGCCGGCACGCTTCAGTCGTTCGTGGACCAGTGCCGTCTGGATCAAATTCCCATTCGTTATATGCAACTGGATTCATGGTGGTACTACAAGAGCACCACCCAACCTGACGGCCAGCCCGGGAAGGAAAAGAAAGCCAACAACCTGCCGCAAGGTGAATGGAATTGTTATGGCGGATTACTGGAATACAAAGCCGCTACCAATCTCTTCCCCAACGGACTGGACGCTTTTCAAAAGTCCGTCGGGCTGCCGCTGGTTACGCACAATCGCTGGATTGATCCCGCGAGCCCTTACCATCAACAATACAAGATTTCCGGCATCGCGGCCATCGATCCCAGGTGGTGGGACCACATCGCCGGTTACCTGAAGGCTTCCGGGATTATCACTTACGAGCAGGACTGGCTGGATCGCATCTACACCTATTCCCCGGCATTCAGCAGTAATGTCGAAACCGGCGAGGCTTTTCTCGACAACATGGCACGCGCCTGTCAGGCACAGGGTATCACCATGCAATATTGCATGCCGTATCCGTGCTATTTTTTGCAGGGAAGCCGTTACGAGAATTTGACGACCATCCGCACCAGCGGCGACCGGTTCAACACGAACCATTGGAACGATTTTCTTTACACCTCGCGCCTGGCCGCTTCACTGGGGATCTGGCCGTGGGCAGATGTTTATATGAGCCGCGAAACCGACAACGTCTTGTTGTCCACTCTTTCCGCCGGGCCAGTCGGCATCGGCGATGCGATCGGCACGGTAAATAAGGCCAATCTTCTCCATGCCGTCCGCGCCGATGGCGTGATTGTCAAACCTGATGCCCCCATCGTGCCGCTCGACCGCAGCTACATTGCCGACGCGGAAAAGGAACCGGCGCCGCTGACAGCCAGCACTTACACCGACCGCGGCGGAATCAAAACCGAGTATGTCTTCGCCTTCAACCGGCGCCAGACGCCGGCGGACGCAGTCCATTTCAGTCTTGCCGAACTTGGTTTGAGCGGTCCGGCTTATGTTTATGACTATTTTTCCGGCACCGGCGAATTGCTGAAGGACACCGCCAGTTTTACCGCGCCGCTGGACAAGGACGCCAGCGCGTTTTACATCGTTGCGCCCGTCGGCAAAAGCGGTATCGCTTTCCTCGGTGACAAGAACAAATTTGTCGGTACCGGCAGACAACGGGTTGCCTCGCTTCAGGATGGCCCCGGTAAATTAACGGTTGGTGTCGTGCTGGCACTCAACGAAGAATCAGTCGTCCTTCACGGTTATGCCGCCGTGAAGCCAAAAGTGACGGTAATTTCCGGCTCGGACGACGCCGTCCAATACGATGCCACCGACCATTATTTCACGGTGGAAGTAAAGCCCGGCGGGGGAACACAGGTTGACAAGTCCGATACCGATCCAGTCCGGCAAGTGACGGTCGTGTTGGAAACCGAAAAGTGACCACCAGCAAGTGAGAGGTGAGAAGAAAAACCCGGCGGGGAGGAAATGGTGTCACTGGTCACTGGTCGGTTGTCGTCTGTGCGCCGTGGCGGCGTGGTTGGCTCCCGGGCTTCCGGCTTCGGCGCAATCCACCGGCAATACCTTTTGGCAGCGCCAGAGCATTTACCAGATCATCACCGACCGTTTTTACGACGGCGACCTGTCAAATGACAGCGCCGACGGCAATTACGATCCGGCGGGTCACCGAGGCACGTCGGTTCATGGCGGCGATTTCAAGGGGATCGAGGAAAAGTTGGATTACATCAAATCGCTCGGAGCAACCGCCATCTGGATTTCTCCGGTCGTGCTGAATGCGCGCGGCGAATTTCACGGCTATGCGGGGCTGGACTTTTACAAGGTGGACCCGCATTGGGGTACGCTGGCGGATTTGCAGCAGCTCGTTCAGGCGGCGCACGCGCGCGGTATTCTGGTCATTGACGACATCGTGGTGAATCACGGCGGCAACCTCGTGGACAGTGGCGATCCAGGCTACCCGGCTTTCAAATCTCCGCCCGCTGGATACCATTTGCGCTTCCGCAATCCAGCCCGACAATACCCTCCGCCATTTGATCTCAACGCCACCAACCTGTCACTCACCAATCTGTTTCACAACAACGGCTTCATCCAGGATTACCACGATCCGGTTCAGGTCGAGCTGGGCGAGTTGAGCGGTCTCGATGATTTTCGGACAGAAACACCCTACGTTCGGGAGCAGATGACAAGGATTTACCAGTATTGGATCCGGGAGGCGGGCTTCGACGGCTTCCGCATCGACACCGCCAAGCATGTCGAGATGGGATTCTGGCAGGAATGGTGCCCGGCCATCCGCGCCTTCGCGGCGGCGCAAGGTAAACCAGACTTTTTCATGTTCGGCGAAGTACTGGATCACTCCGATGCCAAGTGCGGTTCCTACACCGGTAAAATGAATACTCGCCCATTCAAACTGGATTCGGTTTTGGATTACCCGCTCTATTTCAAAGTCCATTCCACCCTCGCCGGGGCGACCGGCGGTACGGAACAAATCGCAGAGCATTATCGCGCGGTCGCGGCGAATTACGACCCGGCAGCGCAAAATCAACTGGTGACATTCCTGGATAACCACGACCAGCCGCGGTTTTTAAGCAGTCCCGGTGCGACCACCGACCGGCTCAAGGTGGCGCTGGTGTTTCTCTACACCGCGCGTGGCATTCCGTGTTTATATTACGGCACAGAACAGGCGTTTAACGGCGGCAAAGATCCGTGGGACCGCGAAGACATGTTTGCCGGACAATTCGAGTGGGGGCCTTCGCGCGGGGACAACTTCAACATGACAAATCCGTTATTTCAATTAGTCGCCCGGCTGAACAATTTCCGCCGGCTTTATCCGGCTCTGCAAATCGGCGTACAATCCGATTTGTGGACCACCGCCGCCGGTCCCGGCCTGTTTGCCTACACACGGCGGCTTGGTCCGCAGGAAGTATTTGTCGTATTAAATACCGCGAAGACAAACCAGAATTTGCCGTCTTGCCAGACGATTTATCCGACAGGAACAAAGCTGGAAAACCTGCTCGATCCAAAAGAGAATTTAACCGTGCTCCCCGGTGGACAAACTTCACCCCTCGTCGTGCCGGGCACGTCGGCAAAAATTTTCGTCGCCATATCCGAACTTCGTCCGCTCGACCCGGTGGTGAGCGCCCTATCGCCTGGGCACGACGCCAGGGAAATCCCGCCAACCGCGCCGATGGTGATCCATTTCAGCCAGCCGATGGACACAGCCAGCGTCGAACGCGCTTTCGCGACGGAGCCTTCGGTAAAAGGCGCGTTTTCCTGGTCGCCCGCGTGCGATGAAGTCAGGTTCACACCGGAAAGCCCGGGGTTCCAACCCCAAACGATGGTCACCGTGCGCATTGGCGGCACAGCGCGCGCCGCAAATTCCGGCAGGACATTTTATGCCGGATTCGAATCACGTTTCGGCTGCGGTAAGGTAGCCGGTTCAGGGCAGCCTGAGCAGCAGGGTGCGCAAAAGCCGGCGCAACCGGAGGATCGTTGAAAGTTGGTTCCAGGCAATCAACGCTGCCTATCCAATGAACCTGGATCTTCCGGCGGGCTGTCAGGACGCCACTAATTCCCCAGTTTTTGGGGGCTAGGCGGCACATGACGTACACGCTTAAATTAACATCAGTAAGAACACCTCAACCAATTATCTTATGAAGACCAAGACTGCCGTGCTTTCATCCGTGTTTTGTGCCGGGCTTTTGCTGGGGACCACCGGGTCAGTTTGCGCAGATACGCTTATCACCTTTCAGTGTGATATGACTTATCAGGTTCAAAATTCATTCTTCACCAATGGGGTGAGCGCGGTTTACGCGCGGGGAACGTTCAACAACTTTGGAGCGGCTCCCTTTACCAATAGCCCGGGGTTCCTGTTGACCAACAATCCTGCGGGGAGCAATACCAATCTATATTTGGGAACGTATGATGACACAAACGATACCAATGGCGCCCAAATGCAATATAAATTTTATTCGCCCGGGATTAGCGCCAGCGCCCCCGCCGCAAACGGATATGAAACAACAGCGACTTACAACGATAACCGGGTCACACTGCTTCCGGCAGGCGGCGGCCAGCAGAGTCTGGTTTTGCCGGTTCAGTTTTTCGGCGACCAGGGGCTGAACGTATCCCCGCAGCAGTTCACCGTCGCCAATCCCTGGTTCCAGGTGGATATGTCACAGCAGATTGCCCTGGGGACTTTCAATCCGGCAACGCAAACGGTGCAGGTCAATGGCAGTCTGGGCAGTGGCAATAATTTCGGTTTTGGCCAGGGCACAACCCCCAGCGGCAATATATTGACCAATGATCCCACCATCCTGAGAACCAATCAGTTTGGTCTGGTGACTTCGAATGTATATGTCGGATTTCTTGCAAACCTCATTGCCGGCTCACCCGGGCAGAACGGCCAGTTCAAATATATCATCCAGCCAACCGCCAAATACGAATCCCCCGGCAATCTTAACGGCGATGCGCAAAACAGCCATAACCGCTTCTTTTTCCTGACCGATAATCCAACGAACCCGATTGTCTTTTTCAGCGATCAGCCCTATGCGCCGATTGCCACAAACTCGATCACCTTCTCGGTGGATATGAGTGCTCAAACGTGGAGCGGCGCGATGGGCAATCAACAGGTTCGCTTGAGCGGAGACTTCAATAACTGGGATACGACCGGGGTAAACACCTGCACGAATAATCCCGGCGCCCCCAATACCAACATCTACAGCACGACGATCTTTATTACCAATGGATATGGAGCCACGACACAATTCAAATTCGGCTACGTCGGTGGCAATTACGAAAACAATCCCGCCCATACCTACCCGGGCAATCCTTCCGTCGGTATCCTCCTCCCCAATCGGGAATTTGTTATGCCCAGTATTACCGGCACCAACTTGACTTTGCCTACGGTTTATTTCAATGACCGGTCTACCCACTCAGTGCTGCCAGCCCCGCCGCTGACCAATTATGTGACCTTCAGTGTCAGCATGACGAACGCGTTGGGAACGGATCTCCATGTGTTCAATCCGGGCGTGGACAGCGTTTATCTTAACGGGGTGGATGTGACCAATGCGCCGGGCAACTATTCCTTTGACCCCTGGACCAACAATCCTGCCGGCAACCCGCTGGGGAATTTTCTGATGACAAATAATCCGGTGGGCAGCGAAATCTATACGATCACAGTCCCGATTCCCGCAGGGTACCCGATGACGCTCTCCTATCAATATTCCATCAACGGCAACCAGGACGAGGCCAATGGAATAAATCATACCCGCTACATCCGGTCTACCGGTAATTACGCCTTGCCGCTGGATGTTTTCGGCAACATGGTCCAGGAACAGTCATTCGGCAGTCTGGCCATCGGACCAAAGTCCGGTGGCAACGTTCCGATCACCTGGCTGGGCCGCCCGGGTGTCCAGTTACAGCTGTCAGCGAACCTGGCTTCCGGCGCATGGACCAGTCTGCCCGGCACCGATGCCCAAAACGCGACGAACTATCCGGTCGGTGCAGGGGCAAACTACTTCCGGTTGATCAATCCGTTTTGATTTCAATTGAGTAGAGTGTCAAACCAACTGCCCAACGCTGGAGCGCACGTTCCGGGTGGGACGGGAAGCTTGATTGACATGGAATTGCAGAGAAAAACGAAAGTCAAAGACGATTGCGACGGCTTCACTTTGATTGAGTTGTTGGTGGTAATTGCCATCATAGCCATTCTGGCCGCGATGTTGTTGCCGGCCTTGTCTGCAGCGAAGGTGAGGGCGCAGATCATCTCGGACATAAACAACAAAAGGCAGTTGACACTGGCCTGGTATATGTATCCCGGAGATCACAACGACGCATTGGTGCTCAATGCCGATCAGTCCACGGCCGTCAATGGAGCTCCGTCGTGGATTCCCGGACAATGTCACATGGATTGGGGTTCCTCTCCGAACAACACGAATATTACATTCCTGCGGACCAATGAACTGGGATCTTACTGTGCCGGTCAGGATAAACTCTATACGTCGCCGGGAGATAACTTTCTGTCTCCTCTTCAGCTGATCCTGCATTTTGGCGTGCTTGCGCACCATCGGTCCCGGAGTGTGGCCATGGATGCGGCGGTGGGCGGCCCCGTGGGTGGATCCGGTAGTGGCGCCAAACCACCAAGCTCAGGCTCGCTTCCCATGCTTAATCCCTTCTTTGTTGCGGCGAAGATGAGCCAATTTCATTTTCCCGGGCCGAGCAAGAGTTGGGTGTTCATGAATGAGCATCCCGACAGCATCGACGATGGAATTTTTTACGACGATCCCCGGGCAACCGATGGAACGGGATCGCTGATCGAACTGCCCTCCAGCTATTTGGGCGGCGGCTGTGGAATTTCGTTTGCCGACGGACACGCGGAAGTTCACAAATGGACAACCAGCGCGTTCCTCGTTCCGGTTAAATATATCAAGCAGCCGGGAACCGGGGGGGTAACTTATACCCAAAACGCAGACATGGCCTGGCTGGCGCAGCACACGCCGGCGCGTTAGTTCTCGATCCGCTGAAAACGGCGACCCGGATGAGGTCAATGGAATCAATCATACCCGTTACATCCGGTCCAATGGTAATGGCATCTTGCCTCTGGATATTTTCGGCAATATATTTCAGGAACAATCGCTCTGGTTTGGTCGTGAAAACCGCTATGTATCTGCAAACGCAAAATGAAGTCAAACACGGCACCGATGGCTTCACCTTGATTGAGTTGTTGGTGGTGATAGCGATTATCGCAATTCTGGCCGCGATGTTATTGCCGGCCCTGGCCAACGCCAAGGTGAAGGCGCTGATCACTGCCGACCTGAGCAACAAAAGGCAGTTAACCCAGGCCTGGTATCTGTATCCCGGTGATCACAACGACACGTTGGTGCTCAATGCCGATCAGTCAGCAGTCGTCAACGGCACTCAGTCGTGGATTCCCATGCAATGTCACATGGATTGGAGTATTTCTCCGAACAACACAAATATAACGTTCTTGAAGACGAATCAACTGGCCCCGTATTGCGGCGGTCAATATAAAATTTATACTTCGCCGGGAGATAACTTTCTTTCCCCTCTGCAGCAGGCGTTTTATGGCGCAAAAGTTAACCATCGGCCCAGGAGTGTGGCCATGGACGCGGCGGTCGGCGGCCCGGTGGGCGGGTCTGGTAGTGGCGCCAAACCGCCACCCTCGCTTGCAAGTCTTAATCCTTTTTTTGTTGCGGCAAAGATGAGCCAATTTCGTTTCCCTGGCCCGAGCAAGAGCTGGGTGTTTATCGATGAACATCCTGACAGCATAGACGATGGAATTTTTTACGACGATCCCCGGGCAACGAATGGAACGGGATTACTGATCGAAGTTCCTGCAAGTTATCTGGGCGGTGGTTGCGGAATTTCTTTTGCTGACGGACATGCGGAGGTTCATCAATGGACAACCAGCCCTTTCCTCGTTCCGGTCAGATACGTTCATTATGCCGGGATCGGAACATATACTCAGAATGCGGACATGGCCTGGCTGGCGCAGCACACGCCGGCGCATTAGTTCTCGATTTTCCGAATACCGGAGGTATTTCTCAATGCGGTACATCGCCGTTTTGTTGGGAAACGAGCCGGCCGACTTTAAAAAACCTTTTCAGAACCGCAAGAACGGGAGGCGCCAAAATCCCCCAGTTTTTGGGGGCTAGGCAGGTCTTGCAACCTCACGTAGAGTAAAGCGAGATTCTCCCCCATCAGGAAGAGAAACACTGAAACTCAAAAAAAACTGTAAATCTATGAAAATCGGGAATAAATCCAAAAGCTTTGCGATCGGATTGGGTGTGACGCTTTTTGCCGTTTATTCGGCAACCTGTGGTACCATATTTCAGTCGGGGGGATCGGGCACGACTTATACCGACGTGACGGGTGACGGGCAGGGGAGTTCCAACAAGGGACGCGATATCTCCTACGCAACCATCGCCAATGACGCGAACAATCTCTACATCACCATCGCTCTCAATCCGGCGGGCAACATAGAAACTCAGGGCAATTTCAATTATGTAATGGCCATTACCTCCGGCAATCCTTCGGCCGGTGGGGACACCTCCGCCAGTGCCGATTTCGGCAATCCGTGGAGCCGCGCCATATCTATTGACAGCTCCTTCGGCGGGATGACGGATTGGATTGGAGCGTATGGGGCCGGTGGTTCCGGATCCGCCAGCAGCCCATTTACCAGCTTTGGCTTTAACGATTGGGTTTACAGCAGTGGCGCCTGGACGCAAGTCGAGAACGTGGCCAGCGGCCAGCCGATTAGCATGCAGCCTTCAACCAGCACACCGAATCAGTTCACTCTCACGGTTCCCTTGAGTGATCTCTCAAATCTGAACCTCACTCCCGGCTCAACTTTCGACTTCGACATTGACAGCACGGGTACCAGCGCTGGTCAGACCGCCTATGACTCACTGGTGGTTCAAGGGCCTATTCAAGCGACCTTCAGCAGCACCGCCCAATTCAATGCAACCGTTCTTGACCAATACACCATCACGGCGGTGCCGGAGCCGACCGCGTTGGCATTGGCGGGCTTAAGCGCATCGTCACTGATGTTATTCCGTCGTCAGCGGAACTAAGCAGAATGGGTTTCAATTACTGCGCGAAACCTCGTTGAGGTCCGTTGCCTGAACTCAATCTCGCAGTTAGAGAGGGTCTTACCCGTTTCAATCCAGTGAGTCACGCTACCTGCCTGGGGAATGTCGAGTCGTATTAGATGAAACACCCCGGGTTCAAAACGGTGCGGCCTTTTATTGCCACGGCTATGGTGATGCTCGCGTTCGCAAGCACCGCACCCGCCCAAACCAATGCTTACGACGATGCGGCGGCGTATTTCAAAAGTTCCAACTGGACCAATGGAGCGAACCAGGGTTTCGGTTTCACTCCCTGGGTGTTGACCACAAATGTTTTCAGTGGCGGGGGATACCGGGGGTGGTACCTCAACAACGGCTATGCCATCGCCTCGGCCACCAATGTCGGAGGCACGGCTTACACCAATTGTTCCTGGGGAATCTATGCCAATGGCGCCGCTCCCGCCGGCGGCAATCGCACTGTGGCCTACCGCGGTTTCGCCAGTTCGCTGACGACCAACGTGGTTTTCAAACTCCAGTGGATGACGGAGGGCATCGGTTCCGGCGCGACCAATTACGGCGGATTCGTCCTGCGCAACGGGAACCCGACGAGTGGTGTGACGGCTTACGAAACCGGCTATCGCTTCGAGTTTTATTATGCCGGCGGCGGTACGGATTCCTACCTCTTCAAGGACGGTAACGGCGTCACCGCCATGGGGCTGCCTTTCGCGGCGGGTTACGGCAATTCGGCCGGCAGCCACGTGAACGCCACCGGTCTGAATTGCGAATTCACGCTGGAACCGAACGACACGTATCGCTTTACCGTCCGGAGCGCAAATAATAATGCCGTGCTTGCGTTTCTCGATGGGCAGCCGCTCGCAGGCACGCCCGGCTCCACGATTGACAGCGTGGCACTCTTCGCCAATGAAACCACCGGCACCGGCTCCAGTGGCGGAGACCAGAATTATAACCGGATGCAAATCGTCTCCCCCTCACTCATCCCGCCGGTGATTATCAACGTCCAACCGGCCAACGGATCGGTTTTCGTCAACCCGGCCAGCAATGTTTCCTTTGAAGTAGATTCGGCTTCAGCCGTCTCACCCGCAAATATTACGCTGCTTCTCAATGGAATTCCGCAGACACTTGCCTTCAACACCAATGGCGCGACGCAGCAATTGCTGGCAACCAATACAACGCCTTTGAAAACCAATCTTACCTATAATGGCACGATCATCGCCGTGGACATCTATGGCAACAGCGCGACAAATACTTTCAGCTTCAACACAATCCTGACCAATTCGCTGTGGCAGGATGTCAAAAACTACGGTGCCGCCGGAAATGGAACAACCAAAGACACCACCGCGATTCAAGTAGCAATCAATGCCTGTCCGCCGGACGGGTTTGTATGGCTGCACAACGGGACTTTTCTGTCGGGTACGATTTTTTTGAAGAACAATATGACACTTTATATTGATCCGACGGCAACCTTGCTGGGCAGTGGTTCGAGCAGCGATTATCCGATCCTTAATCCGCCCGCCAACAACAGCCAGCAGAATAACTGCGATATGGCTCTGGTTTATGCGCAAGGCTGCACCAACGTGACCATCACCGGTGGCGGAATCATCAATGGGAATGGCCGTAATAATTTCACCTCCGGTGTCGAGGCCACCCGGCCCATCTCCATCTGGACTGCATTGTGCCATCAGGTGAATATCCGGGACATCAACGTCGTGGACGCCGCGATGTGGTCTGTGGTCAATATGCAATCCGACGACCTGACGATCAGTAACCTGACCGTCAATGACGACGGTTTGAACGGAAACCGCGACGGTTGCGACGTCGTGGATTGCTGGCACGTGACCATCGCCAATTGCACCATTGATTCGGGCGACGACGCCATCTGCCTCAAGAGCGGCAACTCGCGAGGCGTGAACGATGTCCTGGTGGAGAATTGTCTGATTACCAAATCACAATCCAATGGTTTGAAGTTCGGGACTGCCAGCAAAGGACCGTTCACCAACATCACGTTCCAGGATTGCACCGTGCTGAACACCTCGCATTCGGCCATGGCCGTCGAATCGGTGGACGGCGGTGCCATTAACGCTGTTACGTTTCAGCGGATCAATTTTGCTTCATGTCAGAATGCCATCTTCGTCATTCTCGGAAGCCGGAGCGGTGCGGCGGTCGGCAGCATCAATGGTATCACGTACCGGGACATCAACGGCTCGGGAATGACAGATACGCGGGGTTGTCCCATTTCGGGCTGTTTCACGAATGGTGTCGACCACGAATTGAACAACCTCCTTTTCGACAATGTGAACATTTCCTTCGCTGGTGGGGTTGGTTCTATTCCTTCGACGCCTCCGGAATACGCCGGCCAATATCCTGAAAACACCATGTGGGGAAATCTGCCGGCTTATGGCTATTATATCCGGCACGCAGCCAACGTGACCTTTACGAATTGTTTCACCAGTGTGGTTCTCACTGATGCCCGGCCCTGGCTCGCGAACAATGACGTTTCAAACTTAACCACGGTCGGTCCAACCTTGAATATTTTCCCTGGCGGCACGAATGTGGTGCTGGCATGGCCGAACGCCTTTACTTTACAGACCGCCACCAACGTCGCAGGGCCCTATGCCGACGTGCCCGGAGCGTTCAACTTCTACACCAACCCGATCATCGCCGACGGCCTGCCGCACTTTTTCAGATTGCGTCGGTAGAAATTTATCTGCTTTTAAACTCTTGGCAGTTTAATCCGGCCATTGGCTCGACGTCTTGATGCTTATCCTTCCAGCCTTTACATAATATAGATGGTCTGACCTCCACCAGATTGATACTGGAACTCGTCTGAACAATGGTGGGTTGATAGTCGCCAGTAATGGCAATTAATTCTTGAACCGCCAAACACCCTTGGTAACATTGCCGTTGTCAGGGTTCCTGGTATCGGTCAACGAGTTACGTCGAAAGTTCTTCGTCAACAATTCGAGCCGATTCCGCCCCCAGCCACCACATTCTGAGATAATGGTGAGACCACAGCAGTGTGGCTATGTGATTATAACTTTATAAAAAGTTTTGCCGTGGGAACCCACTTCGCCGTTGGACAAAGGACTGGCCATTACTTATAAATGGATCAAGAAACAACATCCGCGGCGCGAAGCCGGCCAACGCATCGGCATCGATTAATGAAATACCAGCCTCCATCACCCGTAGCCGGGTTGTTGGGGTCTATCCCCAACCGCCTGCAACTGGCCGGCGGTTGGATTGACCAGCCATTTGTTTCGCGGCACAACCCCGAACCGCACGGCTCGATGGTCGTGGTGCAGATCGAACCGGATTTCCGTCCCATGGACCGTTCGGGCATTGCCAGCGGCACCCGGGCCGTCGCCATGCGGATGTGGCGGGACAAACTGCCCAACCGCGCGCCGGAAGATCTGGTGCGGGAACTGTACGCGGCCGAGAATAAAGGCAAGGCCGAGCCGAGTGGTTCGCAGGACATGATTGGCCTGGTCTATCCCGGCATCAACCGGCTGGATTACAACTTCAAAATCCATGGCGGGATTTTTCCGTTTCATATCGAATCGTGCAATTCAACCCGCGTCGCGCGCTGGTTGGAAAAGGTTTTGCATCTGATTGCGGTTGAGCCCCGGCCCGAAGGTTACAGTCCGCTCGGTGTAAAAAACCTTGATCCCAAGTGGGTCGCGCGCCTTGGCCGGTCGGGAAGAGACTGTTTTGATGCCATCGTCGGAATGGATGTGGCAGCCCTCGGAGCTTCGTTCAACCTGAACATGCAATGCTGGGAAACACTCTTGCCGCAGGTCGTCCGGCATCCGCTCCTGCGGCCGGATTTGCCGGCCCTGCTCAAAGCGTATCAGCGGCAATACCCTGGTGCCATGTATTCCGGTTGTGGCGGTGGTTATCTGATTGTCGCATCCCGGGAACCGGTTCCCGGCGCGTTCAACGTCAATATCCGCATCGCCTCCAGATGAGTGATTCCAAACAAGTCATCGTTTCGGGTGGTTTTGACGACCTTCGCTCGCGCGATTTGCGCTTTCTTGAGGAAGCCGCGAAACTCGGTGAAGTCACGGTGTTGCTCTGGCCGGATGAAACGTTACAGCGAGTCACCGGCCAGGCGCCGAAATTCCCGTTGGTTGAGCGTCTCTATCTGCTTAACGCCGTTCGCCATGTCAGCCGGGTCATTCCGGCAGACACCGCGATCAGAACCGACGAGCTCCCGACCGGGATCGGGGTGCGCCCTGACCTTTGGGCTGATCGGGAGCCCACCGCCGGCCCGGAACGCGAAAAATTTTGTCATGGCCGAAACCTCGTGTATCGCGTGTTCGCTGCGGAAGAATTGAAAGGTTTTCCCAAGCCGCCGCCGGCACCGTCCACGCCCGGCCGGAAGAAAGTGGTCGTTACCGGTTGCTATGACTGGTTTCACAGCGGACACGTGCGGTTTTTTGAAGAAGTCAGCGCCTGCGGCGACCTGTACGTTATTGTCGGCCATGACGCGAACATCCGGCTTTTGAAAGGCGAGCGTCATCCCCTGTTGCCGCAGGAGGAGCGCCGTTATGTTGTCGGCTCAGTCAAATATGTAAAGCAGGCGCTGATTTCCAGCGGTGAGGGCTGGCTCGACGCCGATCCGGAAATTCAGAAACTTAAACCGGACATTTATGCCGTGAACGAGGAAGGTGACCAGGGTGGCAAACGCGAGTATTGCGAGAAAAACGGAATCGAATATCTTGTGCTTCGACGCGTGCCCGCGCCGGGGTTGTCCAACCGCTCCAGCACTGACTTGCGCGGGTTTTAATGAGAGGAACCAGGCCATGCTAAAAACCGGAATTTTAAATCCCCAAATCAATTTCCTGTTAAGCCGGGTGCGACACACCAATACCCTGGTCATCGCGGACCGCGGATTTCCGTTCTGGCCGATGATTGAGACCGTGGACATCTCGCTGATTGACGATGTCCCGACCGTGTTGCAGGTTCTGGCGGCGGTCCGTCAGAACTTCCAGGCTGGCAAGGCGTGGATGGCCGAGGAATTTTTGAAAAACAATCACGACCAGGCCCGCAACGCTTTTGCCGCCGCGCTGCGCGGAGTTGAGTTAAAGCACGAGCCGCACGTGGAGTTCAAAAAACGCGTCCCGCACGCCATCGGCCTGATCCGCACGGGAGACACAATTCAATATGCAAACGTCATATTGGAAAGTGCCTGAGAGCTTTCCGGGTAGCGGCGGAATTCATATGAGCGGGAGTTGGACAACCGCCGCCGAAGCGGCGGGCACGACCACACGACACTGATTCGTCCCATTCACCTTGAGTGGCGTCCATTCCCCATTCCACGAACCGTTGTCTTCAATGGAGACTCCGCCCAGGGTCACACCGTTTTTTGCCGCCACCTCGCCGTTGGGCACGCTCAAAAAAATGACCTGGCCGCGTCCGCCCGTACCCATGGCGTTAATGGTCACGTCTGCGCTGCGTCCATCCGCGCTGTGTTCCTTGTTGATGATGGTCACGAACAATTTCCCGCCATCGCTGCGAACAGCGTACGCAGTCAGATCGAGGCCGGCCGTATCGGAAATCGTCAGCGGCAGCGCGTTGCCATGGCCGCCCAGGTCAAACGCCTTGATGCCGTAGCCGATGGGATGGACGTTGTATCCCTGGCTCGAAGTCCAGAACGCGGCATAGCGGCACGGCTTGTTCATGTCGCGGGCCGCCACCTTGTCGCCGGTATGAAAATTAATTCCGCCGGCACCATGCGCAGCCCACCAATGCAGGAAGTCGAGCCCCCAAAGTGCCGAGGCGAAGGTGTCACTGACATCCTTTGCCCCGCCGTCATAAAAACTATTCGCTTCGTCGTACCGATAGGGTAGCCCGTTCGACAAGGCATTGGCCGCAAACGCGTTGTAAAATTTTTCATAATGATTAAGCCAGGTTGGCGACAGCATCTTGTCGCGGGCGACGACGACATTGGTAGCGCGGCGGTTGTCTCCGCCGGGATAATCGTGCTGGGTGATGTATTGGATGAGGCCCGATTTCGCAAAATCGTCCGCAAACTGACGGGACCATGCCACGCGGGTGGGCGTGGCGCACGGCCCGCAGAATTTTGCTAACGGCGCCACGGCTGTAATAGCCGCAACGTATTTTTTCCATTCATCGCGATACACGGAATATTCTTTGGTGAATACATCCGGTTCGTTGCCGATGGCGAAACACGCCAGTTGTGGCCGATAATGCTGTTCGATATACTTGGCGATGGGCACAACATCTTCGGCGCTGCCCTGGCGGAGACGCAACGTATAAATCACGTTCACGCCCGCAGCCCGGGCAAAGGCGAACAGGCTGTCCGCGTCCACCGGGCCCGGCATCGCGACGCCCGGGCGGTCCGCGGTGTTGCCACCAACACGAAGATTTTTAATGCCGAGCGTGTGGAACAACGTGATGAGCGGCCGGTTCTTCGGGCTGAAAAAATAAGTCCCGTTCGTATTTGGCAGGACGTATTGCATCTCAAAGCTTAATCCGGCGAAATCGTCCGGAATCGTGGCGCCCGGTGTTTTTGTGTCAACATTGATGGTGACGGGCGATTGGGCCAGTGCCGTTCCGGCCAGCAAACAACCGGCAGAGACCCAACTTGAAATTCTTTGTGTCATCTTCATTTTATTTCGATGCGGAAACGATTCTCCGTTTTTCCAGTTCGGCGTGGATTTGGGGTTCAAGCGATTCAAATTGTTTGTAGAACAGAACCGGGATGGTGCTCAGCGCAAAGAAAATGGCCGGCAACCAAACGATACCGATTTCAATTCCTTTCAGTGAAGTCGCGGTTTGTGCTACGTTTGGAACATAGCCGTAACTTTTCAAAATTCGAGCGGGTAAAAACCCTCCGAGTCCACCACCGGCTTTCAAACAAAAAGCCGCGCCAATCGCTGTTAAGAACCCGGCCGCGCGAACGCCGTTTTTCCATTCGCCGTAATCCACGCTGTCGGACAAGACGGAAAAAGGCATGGCCATGGCCATGCCACTGGCGAGAAAGCCGAACGCCCAGCCGATAAAAATAACCAGAGGCAGTGAAACGCTTTTGCCAAACCAATAATAGATTGTGGTTTCTTGTGAAGGAAAATCATGCAGTCCGAAATAGACCATTAACTGGCCGATGACCATTCCCAGCAAACCGAGCGCCCAGACATTGCGTTTGGAAGTCCACCTGCAGAAAAACGGCAAGCCAAAAGCCGTGGCCAATGAAATGAAATCCAAACTGTTTGCCAGTCCAATCAGGTCTTTGCGGTGCAGCGTATATTCAAAAAAATAGGGTGCCATGCTGACGCGGGCGATGAACGCGATCCAGAAAAAAAAGCTGCTGATGAAAATAATGAGCCACGGCCAATTCCCCTTGAGCGCGCGAAAACTGTCGGCGACGGGCAAAGATTTTTTTTCTTCCGCGACAATGTCCTTCAATTCTTCCAATTTCCAAAACGCAAATAAGTACAAAAGAATTGTTCCGGCCGCATAGATCGGCACGGTGAGCATAAAACCTTTGCGGTCGTCGCCGTGTCCGAGCCACGTTACCATTTTAAGTGCCGTCAGATTCACAATCAGCACCCCGAGTTTTGAGCCGAACATGCGCCAGCAGGTCAGCATTACCCGCTGCTGAGGATTCGGTGTCAGGGCGGACAAAATGGATGTCACCGGCGTATTGATGCCGGTGTATAAAATGTTGCAGGCGATGTAGGTGCCGCCCGCATATAAAATCTTCGCCGTGTGGCCCAGGTTGGGAGTCAGAAAAGTTAACACGCCAAAAGTGGCGAAAGGAACGCAAAGCCACAAAAACCACGGACGACTTTTGCCCCAGCGACTGCGCGTTTTGTCAAAGATGATTCCCCAGACCGGCGCGTCAATCGCATCGGTGAATCGGGCGACCAGCAAAATCCAACCCGCCGTTGCGGTGGAAATGCCAAAAACGTCTGTATAAAAATAGAGCGAATAAAAGGAAACGACGCAGAACAAAAGTTGTCCCGCCGTGTCGCTCGACGCATAGCTGAAGCGTTTGAGATAGGGGATGTCGCTCATGAAGGACTCCAGCCCGGCGAGGCGGCAACCACTCCCTCTCCTCCATTTGATGGAGGAGAGGGCCGGGGAGAGGAGGCGCATTTTCGGGTTCCCCCTCTCCCCGCTCCTTCGTCGCGGGAAGAGGCAGAAGCACCACACTCCCCAACCATTGCCCAGGATGCGCGCATCTTTGTCATCGTATTACGCGCGTATCGGCAACTTCCGTTCGTCACGCAGGTAAAGCGGGATTTTGTCCAGCGGCGCGGCGGCTTTGACGGTTTGTCCGCCCTTGAACACCTTGCCGGTCCAGGCATCCGCCCATTTCGCGCCGGCCGGCAGATAAACTTTTCGACCGGTGACGCCCGGATGCAGTACCGGTGCAACCAACAGGTCCGGCCCGAACATGAATTGATCATCCACGGCTTGCGCACGGTCATCGTCCGGAAAATCAAAGAACAAAGGCCGCATTGGCGGCGTGCCTTTGGTGCTGGCCAGCTTCATCTGCTTCATGATGTAGGGCCGCAAGCGTTCACGGAGCAGAAGAATTTCCTTGATGATGTCGTAGGCGCGGTCGCCGAAACGCCAGACTTCATTCGGCCCGCCGCGGGTGGGATCGCTCGTTTCCGGGTGGGTGAGTGAGCTGTTGCGCCAGCCGTGCAGGCGGAATAGCGGACAGAACGCGCCATATTGGAACCAGCGGACGATCAATTCCTGAAAATACGGCGTGTCAATTTCGCCGCCGAAAAAGCCGCCGATGTCGGTGGTCCACCAGGGAATGCCGCTCAGCCCGAGGTTCAAACCGGCGCGGACCTGTTGTTGCAAATCTTCCCACGTGGAATGGATGTCTCCCGACCAGATGGCTGCGCCGTAACGCTGGCTGCCGGCAAAGCCAGCGCGGCCCAGCGTGATGATCTCCGTTTCACCGGCCGATCTCATGCCCTCGAACAAGGCCTGCTGCTGGCACAGCGGGTAAAGGCAGCCGACTTCCAGGCCGTTGCCGGCGTGATAACGAACATTATCATGATCGTAAACCGCCATCTCCGGCTCGATCGCGTCGAGCCACCAGGCTTTGATGCCATGCCGGTGATAATTCTCCCGCAGCTTATCCCAGAGAAATTTCCGCGCTTCGGGATGCGTGCTGTCGAGCAAATGAAGAAACACCGGACCCTGGGCATTGGTATCGGTGAACTTGATGAAAGTGTTCATCCCGCGTTCGGCCTCGACGAGCAGATGGTGGTCCCGCAACGCGGGATAATTTTCACTGTCCGGATTCACCGTCGGCCAGACCGAGACCATGACCTTGATGCCCAGCTTGTCCAGCTCGCGCACCATCCCCGCCGGATCGGGCCAGCACACCGGGTCGAATTTCCATTCGCCCATTTTCGTCCAGTGGAGGTAATCCACCACGATGACGGACATGGGCAAACCGCGGCGTTTGTGTTCGCGCGCAACGGCGAGCAGTTCGTCCTGCGTCCGGTAACGGAGCTTGCATTGCCAGAAACCCGCCGCCCATTCCGGAAGTACCGGTGAATGGCCCGTCAAATCCGCGTAGCGTTCGAGGATGCCGGCGTAGCCATCGCCGGTCATCACGACGTAATCAATCAACCGGGTGGCGTCAGCCACCCAGCGCGTCTGTGTGCGGCCCAGTTCAACGCGGCCCATGCCCGGATTGTGCCAGAGCAACCCGTAACCGCGGCTGGAGACGAGCAACGGAATGGAAATCTGCGAATTGCGGTGCGTGAGTTCGAGGATGCAGCCTTTCTGGTCCAGCAGCCCATGCCGTCGCTGGCCGAGGCCGTAAATGCGTTCGCTGTCAAATGCGGTAAAGCACGCCTCGGCATGATACAAGTCGCCACCAACAGACTTGAACGTGCGCGACAGCAGATAATTGGTTCGGGCGAAAATTTCCTCGACGAGGGGCTCGTCGTTTCCCGTTTTGAAAAACCTCACGCGGCCGGATTTTGCGTCCACCGTCGCAGTGAGTTTCCCATGCACGATGCGCGCGAGGTCTTTTTCGATCGAAACTTTGACGGCGGCCTTTGCCGGCGGCAGCAGGCTCCAGTCACGCAGCGGCATTTCGGGCAGCGCGGTAGCGCGGATGCGGAGGCAGTCCCGGCCCCACGGTTCGACCCGGAGGATTTGCTCCCCGGAGCGCCAAACCAGGCACCCGTCATTCGTGCTGAAGCGTTGCGATTCAGATTTCATTGGTAGTAACCCTTGGCGCGCTTGAGCACCTGGTCGACCTGCTGCTCATTTTTGAACTGGATGAGGAGGTAAACGCCCTGGTTGCCAATGGCATCGAGCAACGGCACCACTTCGTCCGGCTCGACATTGACCACCTGCACGGATTTTCCTGCAGACAAAATGCGGCGATACAGGTCGTACCAGCGTTTGTTTCCGCCGGTTTCAATGCCGGCTTGCGGCGTCCATTCGATGGCATCGAGCGGGGCAATTTCAAGCAAGGCCTCAAGATGGATCAAAGCCTGTGTGCCGTCGAGATGATAGAGGGAATGGTCCAGCCATTCGCATTGCGTTGTGAGGGCAGGGACGACGAAGCGGCGATACATCTTCGGCGAAAACATGGCGGAAGCATCGCACTGCACCTTGGCGACCTTGCCCGGCCCCCAGATATAAAACGCGCCGAACGCCGAGCTGCCGTCCTCGAGCTTGATGACATCGTAAATACGCTGATAGGCGGCAAACCAGACGTCGTTGATTTCGCGGATCTTCTCCTCAACCCATTCGGGACGCTCAACCAGGTCGAAGCACAACGTCTGGGCGCCGCGCAATGAGGACAGGGTATCCATGTTTTCGACCAGATCGGGGCAGGTGACCACATATTTCCCGCGCGCCATTTCCGCACAACGGCACAGGATGTCTTCGGTAATTTTCCACCAGTGATTGTTTTTGTCAAAACGCAACGGCGGAAGTTTTTCCGGCGCAGGTTCGCTTTCGATGCCCGGGTGATACCAGACCGTGTCCTCGCTGAAGCCAGGCTGCGAGCCAAGAAACAAGGCGAGCGACCCCGGCCCCAGATCGGTGATGGCACCGGGCAGGACGTCCAATGGAAAAATCGAGCGCGACAAACGGTAATAATTCTCTGAAGCACGGAAGGCAGCGTTGCAGTAGCGTTCCTCCAGCGCGGCGGGAATCACTGGCGCAGTCACCGCTTCATGGATTGCGCGCCCCGTCTCCGGCGCGCCCCACATGCCGATGAGGAGACCTTCGCGGTTCCACCACTTCACGAACCGCTGCCTGGATTGTTCCCAATTTTTTTTCCACATACCCGACTTGGAGGTTTACCAGTTCGAACCGGTCGTTGCCAGGCGGCGGCAAGGGACGCAGAGAACAATTTCCGGTCGTTCAGCGGTCTTCGCCTTTGCGAACTTCGCGCCGCCCGCCGTCAATCACGCTTCTTTCTGCTTGTCGGGAAACGGCCCGTACTTCTCCGCCGAATCATTCGCATGGTCGTAAACATTCCGGCTGTCCTTCAGAAACGGCGTCGCCATCGCCCACGGCTTGCCGTCGGGTCGGGGAATCGGCGCGCCGCTGTATTGCGGGAGGTAAATCCGGCGCATCCGGTTCGTCCGATTCGGTCCGCTGCGATGAAAAACGTAACTATCGAATGCCACGATGCTGCCCGCCGGAACAATCAACGGATCACCCGGATCACTGCCGGTGTAGCCGATGAGGTCGTTGGAACCTGCTTCTTTGAAGTGGTCGATGATTTTGTTCCGGGTACCGGCGCGGGAATGCGGGAGGATATAGACCGTGCCGTTCTCCTCATTCACGGCGTCGAGCGTGCACCAGCAGGTCACGTACGGCTTGTGATTGGTCGTGGGGTCATACCATTTCACATAGCCGCTGTCCTGGTGCCAGGAAAACTTCATGCCTTGTTCGGCGCCCTTGACGACCCATTGCTCATGGAACAGAAATGCCTCCGGCCCGACCGTGGCCCTGGCTACTTCGGCCATCAAATCGCTGAAGATGAACTGCCACAGCCGGCTGCTCAGCCGGTAACGATTGTTGATGAAGTATCGCTTGCCGCGATGACTGATGCCCTCGGTCTGTACGCCTTTGGTGTCCATGATGGAGTCATAGTAACCGAGGTAGTAGGAACATTCCTCGCGCAACATCTCGAGCCGGTCACCGGGGATGACCCCGGGCAGGATCATATAACCCTCTTTTTGATACAAGTCCCTTTGGGATTCGGGAACGATATTCATGGTATTAAAAAGCTTACTAAAAGCTGCACCGCCGGGCTTCTCATTTTACCCCCGTTTTGTTATCATTTTTTGTCGCTATGCGCCAACAGCTCCACCTGCCGCCGCAATGGGATGGCAACCTCTGGCATTATCGCAACCAGGGTCGAACGCACGCGCTGCACCACCACGCCGAACTGGAGTTCAATCTGGTTACCCAGGGCACCGGTCTTTACCTGCTGGCCAACCGCAAATATCAGATCCGTCGTGGCGACCTGCTCTGGCTGTTCCCGGCGCAGGAGCACGTTCTGGTTGAGCAGACACTCGATTTCGAAATGTGGATCGGGGTGTTCAAACCCGGGACCGTGCGGCGCATTGCGACCGATGCCGACGCCGGAATTTTACGGCAGGCAGGCCCGGCCGGTGAATACTGTCGGCGTTTGGCGCGACACGTTCTGGGCCAACTGGAGGAATTGTTTGCTGAGATTGCTGGAACGCAGGAACGGTCCGGCTTGTTTAACGCCGGATTGAGTTATGCGCTGCTCAAGGCCTGGCAATATTTTGAACATGCCGCCGATGTTCCTGTGCATGACGTTCATCCCGCCGTTGAAAAAGCCGCGCGCCTCATTCGGGATCAAACCACGGTGCTGAGCCTCGACGAACTCGCGCGTCGGGCGGGCCT